>CAZNLX010000161.1:0-4457 GCA_964573925.1 uncultured Intrasporangiaceae bacterium | reverse complement strand
TGGGTGTCCTCGCGGCGCTTGACCGCGGCACCCAGACCGTTCGACGCGTCGAGCAGCTCGTTCATGAGCCGGTCGGTCATCGTCTTCTCGCGGCGCTGCCGGGCGTAACCGACGAGCCAGCGCAGGGCCAGCGTCGTGGACCGGCCGGGCTTGACCTCAACGGGCACCTGGTAGGTCGCGCCACCGACGCGACGGCTCTTGACCTCGACGGCCGGCTTGATGTTGTCCAGCGCGCGCTTGAGGGTGACCACGGGGTCGGTGCCGGTCTTGGCCCGGCAGCCCTCAAGGGCGCCGTAGACGATGGTCTCGGCGATCGACTTCTTGCCGTCGAGGAGGATCTTGTTGACCAGCTGGGTCACCAGCGGCGAGTTGTAGACCGGGTCGACGACGAGCGGACGCTTCGGAGCGGGTCCCTTACGAGGCATTACTTCACCTTCTTCGCGCCGTAGCGGCTACGCGCCTGCTTGCGATTCTTGACACCCTGGGTGTCGAGGGTGCCCCGGATGATCTTGTAGCGAACACCGGGGAGGTCCTTCACACGGCCGCCACGCACGAGCACGATCGAGTGCTCCTGCAGGTTGTGGCCGACGCCCGGGATGTAGGCCGTGACCTCGATCTGTGAGGTCAGCTTGACGCGGGCGACCTTGCGCAGTGCCGAGTTCGGCTTCTTGGGGGTGGTGGTGTAGACGCGGGTGCAGACACCGCGACGCTGGGGCGAACCCTTGAGGGCCGGGGTCTTGGTCTTGCCGACCTTGTCCTGCCGCCCCTTGCGCACCAACTGGTTGATCGTAGGCAACCTGTGCTCCGTTGTTCGATGTGGTCGTGCTCGTCCGCCGTGCGGACGGGCTCCTTGGTCGTTCCAGTCGGGCCCGGCGACCTGGTTCGACATCGCTGTCGAGGCCGGTCGGGCTGACCGGGTGCTCTCCCCTGCACTTCCCGACGCGCTCCGGACACCCGTGGTGGCTGGTCTGGAAGTCGTCTGGCTGCCCGGCGAGAGCGGGACGAACACGGGCGCCACCGACGCTGCCGGCCCCGCCCACGTTCACATGCCCGGGCGAGCCCAGACACGGCATCCCAATCTACCGGCCCGCGGTAACGGGACAAAATCGGTTCCCGCCCACCCCCGCCCGCTTCCCCCTCTGGTAGATCCTGGACTTTGTGTGTGGTCCACGACATCTCGTGGACCACACACAAGATCCAGGACTTTGTAGCCAGCCCGGGCAACCCGGGTCAGGCCGTCGTCGAGCTTCCCTCGGCCTCCATGACCGCGGCGCGGCCGGCCTCCAACCGAGCAACCGGCACCCGGAACGGCGAGCAGGAGACGTAGTCCAAACCAGCCCGGTGGAAGAAGTGCACCGACTCCGGGTCACCACCGTGCTCACCGCAGACACCGGTCTTCAGCCCCGGCTTGGTCGCCCGGCCCTTGTGCACGGCGTACTTGACCAACCGGCCGACCCCATCCTCGTCGATCGTCTCGAACGGGGACACCGGGAAGATGCCCTTGTCGAGGTAGACCGAGAAGAACGACCCCTCGACGTCGTCGCGGCTGAAGCCCCACGTCGTCTGGGTGAGGTCGTTCGTGCCGAAGGAGAAGAAGTCCGCCGACTCGGCGATCTGCCCAGCCGTGAGGCAAGCCCGGGGCAGCTCCATCATCGTCCCGATCATGACGCTCTCGCCGGGCCCGACGATCTCACCCTTCTCCCGGGCGATCTTCATCGCCTGAGCGCGAACGAGTTCCAGTTCCTGATGGGTGTCGATGAGCGGCACCATGATCTCGGCAGTGCCGACCGACCCGGTCTTGCGCGCCATCTGGAAGGCCTCGAGGATCGCCCGGACCTGCATCTCGAACAGGCCCTTGGTGACGATGCCCAGGCGCACGCCGCGAAGACCGAACATCGGGTTGGACTCGTGCAGCCGCTCGATGGCCTTGAGCATCGCCCGATCCTTGGCGGTGGCCTCGCCGCGCTCTTCCGCGACAGCCACCTTGGTCGCCATCTCGACGATGTTCGGGAGGAACTCGTGCAGTGGCGGGTCGATGAGGCGAACCGTCACCGGGCGCTCGCCCATCACGGCGAAGATCTCCTTGAAGTCCTGACGCTGCAACGGGCGCAGCGCCTCGAGGGCAGCCTCGCGAGTCTCGTCCGTCTCGGCGAGGATGAGCCGCTCGACCAGCTCGCGCCGGTCGCCGAGGAACATGTGCTCGGTGCGGCACAGACCGATCCCCTCGGCCCCGAACCGAACCGCCCGCGCCGCGTCCTCGGGGGTGTCGGCGTTGGCCCGCACCCGAAGCCGACGCACCTTGTCGGCGATCGTCATGATCCGGTGGACGGCCTTGACGGTGTCCGAGGTCTCCTGCGCCGTCGGATCGAGGTTGCCCTCGAAGTATTCAACGATCGCACTGGGCATGACCGGCACGGCGCCCCGGAAGACCTGCCCGGTGCCGCCGTCGATCGAGATGAGGTCGCCTTCCTTGAGGCTCTCACCGAGCTTGCCGCGAATGGTGATCGACTTGTGCTGGCTGTCGATGACCAACTCGTCGGCACCACAGACACAGGTCGTCCCCATGCCGCGGGCAACGACGGCGGCATGCGAGGTCTTGCCGCCGCGCGAGGTGAGAATCCCCTTGCTGGCGATCATGCCGACGAGGTCGTCAGGGTTGGTCTCGGTCCGCACGAGGATGACGTCCTCACCGGCGTCGGCCCACTCCTTCGCCGCAGCCGAGCTGAAGACGATCTTGCCGACCGCTGCGCCCGGGCTGGCCGCAACGCCGCGAGTGAGCAGCGCCGAGTCCGCCGAGGCGTCGAACCGCGGGAACATCAACTGCGACAACTGGGCTCCGGTCACCCGGGTTAGCGCCTGCTCCTCGGAGATGACCCCCTCATCGATGAGCTGGCCGGCGATCCGGAAGGCCGCCTCGGCCGTCCTCTTGCCGACCCGGGTCTGCAGCATCCACAGGGTGCCGCGCTCGATAGTGAACTCGATGTCGCACAGATCGCGATAGTGCGCCTCGAGCCGGCTCATGTTCTCCAACAGCTGCGCGTATGCCGCCGGCGACTCGCCTTCGAGCTCGTGCAGCGGCCGGGCGTTGCGGATGCCGGCCACGACATCCTCACCCTGGGCGTTCATGAGGAAGTCGCCGTAGACGCCCTTGTCACCCGTGGCGGGGTCCCGGGTGAAGCAGACCCCGGTGCCTGAGTCGTCGGACATGTTGCCGAAGACCATCGTCTGGACGTTGACCGCCGTGCCGAGATCGTGCGGGATCCGCTCCTGACGCCGGTAGAGCACGGCGCGATCGCCGCTCCAGGACCGGAAGACCGCCTCGATCGCGGCGTCGAGCTGCTCGCGTGGGTCTTGCGGGAAGCGTTCCCCGGTGGCGTTGAAGATCGCCGTCTTGAAGGTGCCACAGAGCGCGGCTAGGTCGGCGGCGGTGAGTTCGGTGTCGGCGCTGACCTTGCGGGCGTGCTTGACCTGCTCGATGCGGGCCTCGAAGACCTCCGAGTCGATGCCGAGCACGGTCTTGCCAAACATCTGCAGCAACCGCCGGTAGGAGTCCCACGCGAACCGCTCCCCTGCCAGCCCGGCCAGGCCGAGGACCGAGTCGTCGTTGAGGCCGATGTTGAGGACGGTCTCCATCATCCCGGGCATCGAGAACATCGCTCCGGAACGCACCGAGACCAACAGCGGGTTCTCCGGGTCGCCGAGTTTGCGGCCCATCGCCTGCTCCATCGCGGCCAGATGCTCGGTCACCTCGCCGGCCAGTTCCGCCGGGGCCTTGCGCTTGGCGAGGTAGGCCCGGCAGGCGTCGGTCGTGATGGTGAAACCGGGCGGGACCGGCAGACCGATCTTGACCATCTCGGCGAGGTTGGCCCCCTTCCCACCCAAGAGGGCCTTCTGCTCCTTGTCGCCCTCGGAGAAATCGAAGACGTAGCGGGTGGTCATGGGTCGTCCTTCCGGCGGATCACGGTGTGGGGGGCGCGGGTGCCACGCTGCACTCCTGCACTGCATCCATCCTCCACCCGTGGCGCGGTCGGCAGCGCCCTCGCCGGGGGACCAAAGTCCCGCGGACTTGGTATGCCGCCCGCTCGTCCCTTTGCCACCTCGCCCATGGTCGGCGCGACGTCGTCACGGTTGATTCGGCCCGGTCACCGCCCAAGAGGGTCACGGGAACCGTCGGCGCTTCCCGATTCCGTCGCGGATCCGCGACGGAATCGGGAAATGGCGACGGAACGCCCCGCGTCCTGGTGGCCCCGGCGAACCGCCCCACGAACAGCAGTATGCCGCCCACGCGAGGTGCGCGGGCGGCATACCGGAGTCGGCGGGCGGGTGAGGTCAGAGCCGCCCGTAGTCGTCGAGGTTGAGGTCGTCGAGGCGGACGGCCTCACCGGACCCGGTGCCGAAGTGCGAGTAGTCGTAGGAGTCGTAGTTGGGCATGGAGTACATGGCCGCCTTCGCCTCCT
>CAZNLX010000160.1:0-4522 GCA_964573925.1 uncultured Intrasporangiaceae bacterium | reverse complement strand
GACGAGGTCGCTCTTGCGCACGAGGTAGCCGGTGATCCGGATGAACTCGTTGTCGTCGAGGTTGAAAGTGAAGTCGCGCATCCCGACGGCGAAGGCGCCGCGGATGATGTCGACCATCGCCTGCGGGTTGCCGACGGCGGTCTGGTCGACGTGGAAGATGTCGCTCACGCCGCTGGTGAAGTGCTTGTGATGCGGGGCGCACACGGTGATGTGCTCGCGCATCCCCGGCTCGTCGCTGACCGGGATCCGGGTGCCGGCGGTGACGCCTTCGTCGAGGTCGATGCCGCTCTGCGAGTGCAGATAGGCCGCCCCGCCACCCCCGGCGCAGTAGGGGAGCGGCCGGGCCGCGACGAGCTGGGCGATCCGCTCGACGATCCGGTATGCCGCCTCGTTGGCCACCTCGTCGTGGCCGTAGCGCACCCCGTGGATGCCGTCGTGAGCCAGCAGCTCGGCGACGCACTCGGCTGTCCCGAAGATCCCGAACATCGCGGAGAACCGGTCGAGGTCGACGAGTCCTTCCTGGGCCAGCCAGTGCGTCTCGAAGAAGTGCTGCTCCTCGACGAGGGAGCGGATCCGGGCCTCGATGATCTCGGCGGTGAGTTCGACCCAGATCGGCAGACCCTCGGCGAGGAACTCCTCGACGCCGCCCACCTGGCGCAGCGCGGCCTCCTTGAGGTTGAGCCGCACGAGCGTGTGCGATCCGCCGCCGATCTTGAGTGAGTTGTAGCAGCTCACCGCGGCATACCCCTCGCCGTGGTCGCCGACCATCATCGGGTGGTTGACGAAGTGCGGCTTGCCGGTGACGAAGACCGTCTCGACGCCGTCTGCGACGAGGCTGTCGGGAGTGACCGCGGGGTCCGGGTGGACCTTGAGGGTGATGTTGGGGACGACCTGACGCAGTGAGCGTTCGACCCGCAGGATCGAGCGGACGACCCGGCCGTCCCGGGGCCCGAGGTTGGTGTGGACGAAGGCGTCGGGCAACAGCCGGTCGAGCTGGATCCAGAACCGGCGCAGCGCGCGGTCCAGTTCGGCATCGGGCAGGTCGGCCGGGACGTAGGGCTCCAGCAGCGCGTCGAGGTCGCCGAGGTAGACCGGGTAGGTCGTCACCGAGGGGACGTGCCCGTAGAGGATCGTCAGGAAGGACAAGGCGTCGTCGAGATCGGCCGGGGGTTCCAACTCGAGGTGGCGGGAGCCGACGCGCAGCGCCCTGGCGTAGTCGGGCAGGACATAGCGGGGCGCGTAGGGACGGTGGCCCTCGAACATGTCGCAGACGACCCGCTTGTCCAGGGCTTCGCGAGCGGCGTCGGACAGGTGCGGATAGGGCAGCGCCTCGGTCGCCAGGCCCGCCAGCCGCCGGATCTTCTGGTCGTAGCCGAGGGTCCGGCTGGTGACGATGGCATCGGCGTCGTGCTGGAGCTGGGTGAGGTCCACCCCTCCAGGGTAGCCCCCGGCCCGGTCAGAGGGTCGCCGCCGCTTCGAGGGTCATCCACGCCTGCACTTGGGTGGACAACTCCACGGGTATGCCGTCCGGCTGGCTGTCCTGCGCCGGCACCGCAGGGTCGGGGGAGAATACCGAGACCGGGGCGGGCGGCATACCGAATCGGGGTGGGACGGTGATGTTTCGGCGGTCTTCCCAGAACCCGTCCGCGGTCCCCAGGACGAGTCGACGCGCCGTGGTTCGGGCGGCGTCGCTGAGCATGGGGGAGTGGGCCGCGAGGGCCAGGTAGCGCACCAGGATCCCGGTGAACAGGCCCCCGTCGTGGCCGCCATGGGTGCGCAGGAGCCGGTGCTGCGCGTCGGTCGTGAGGTGCCTGGCGATCGCGTGGACGAGACGCTCGGCGCGCTCGGCGCTCGTCCGATCCCCGAGCGTGACGAGGGCGCCGAGGACCGTGCCCTGGTTGTAGGTGAAGACGTCGGGAACGATCGTCGTGCTGCCGTCCGCAGCGATCCGCAGGCCGTCCACGAACAGCCCGGTCCCGCTGTCGAGCAGGTGTTCGTCGAGCCAGTCCAGCAGTGCGTGCGCCCGGATCGTGTCGCCGATCCGGGCGAAGAAGAGCGCGGCCGGGCCGGTCGCGGCGACGTTCTTGAGGTCGTGGTGGTCGTTCCAGAACATCCCGCCGCCCAGGTCCAGGGTGTGGCCCCGGGTGACCGCGGCCCGCAGCGATCGGCCCGCGCTCAGGGCCAGCGTCCGGGGCGCGGCGGTGGCCGGCAGGCCGGGGGAGCGGGCCACCACCTCGTTGTCCAGGCGGTGCGCGGCCAGGAGCAGCCAGGCCATGTCGTCGTAGTAGTGGTTCGTGAAGATCGCGACATTGCGGATCCGGATGGTGCGAAGCAGCCGTTGGGCTGTGGTCAGCGCGGTCGCTGCCCGGTGCGGATCGCCGCCGATCCGCTCCCGTCGCGCGGCGTCGACGAGGCAGTCCAGGTAGTGGGCCAACCACCAGTAGTGCCACGGGCCGGTCCAGCGGCGCGGCCCCGGAGCGGACACGAGGGGGAGATAGGTGCCCGGCAAGCCGAGCATCCGCCGTCCGAAGAGGGCGTGCACCGAGTCCGCGGCGAGCGCGGCGCGGGACCCGTATGCCGCCACCTCGGCCTTCCCCTGCGTGGTCACCGGGACATCGTGCCAGTCGGGTAGCTCGGAACGGGCTTGCGAGCCGTACCGTGGTCTCCCATGGGAAGACCTGCCGCGGCTACTGCGTCGGTGCTCGGTGTGGTGGTCCTGGCGGGAGTAGTCAGTTGCAGCGCCCGCACGATCCCGCAGGCTGGTTCAGCTAGAGCGTGGCTGGGTGTCACCTGGGTGTCTCAGCGGGCGAGCCGACACCGGCGGCGGGACGAGCCGCAAGGCCGAGCTCCCTTTCTGCGCGCCTCCATGCCCGCTCTCTAGACCAGTAGAAAAAGCCGATAATCGACATTATGTCGCATTGGCTAGAACGTGAGCGCTCAAAGCACGCGGTGGCTACCCCGCCCGCGCAGACGGCCGACATGGGTCGGATTCGCGGCTCACCGGTCAGCGGATCGCTTCATGTCCACGTATGCCGTGCCGTCAAGCTCATAGCGGTCGACCTCGGTGAATCCGAGCCGCTGGGCGAACCGCAGCCCGGCCTCGTTCGAGGCGACGACCACCGTCGCGAGTTCGCGGTCGCGCAGTTCATTGTCCTGCTCAACGATCACTCGCCAGTACGACATGCCATGCCCTCGCCGACGCTGTGTCGGCAGGATTCGGACGATGACGGTGGCCGGCAAGTCCGGGGTGGCTGGTCGCACGGTCGAGTTGCCGATCAGGATCTCCCCCACATACGCCAGTGTCAGCCGATTGCGGGTGAGTCGCTCGCGCACGTCGTCGACCGAAAGCGGGTGCGACGGGATGACCGTGTTGTGCACCGACTGCCACAGCTCTGCCTGATCGCTGTTCTGGACGACGTGGACCTCGAGCGCCATCCTACGAAACTACGGCACGTGGGCCCCGGGGACGGCAGAGGGCGGGGTGGGCTCTCGCCCACCCCGCCCGTCGATGCCGGTTCCGACCAGGGGGTCAGTTGGGGATCGTCAGCACCGAGCTCTTCTCCCAGGACGTCCACGGCGAGGTCACGCCGTTGCTCGACACCCGGAAGCGGATCTTGTGGTAGACCTCCTCGTCGCCGATCTCGCCATCGACGAGCGTGCGCACGTTGGACAGAGTGGTGACGCCGGAGGTGGTGAAGCTCGAGCTGCCCAGGAAGTCGTCGCCGTTGGGCCACGGGTCCTCCTCCCAGCGCTCCTGCTCGATGCTCACCGTGCGGTTCGAGGTGCATGAGACGCTAATCCGGTAGTTCACCAGCTTGACGCCGGAGCTGTTGAAACCGGCGAAGACCGGCTTGAGCGGGGTCACCGTGCAGCCGCTGCTCGTGGCGGCCGAGGCGGGCGAGGCCATGGCGACCGACATCGCGGCGGTCGCGCCGAGGGCGGCCAGGACGGCACGCATCTTCTTGCTGTTCATCGTGGTGCTCCTTCATGTCGGTGGGGCTGGGGAGAACGCCCCGTACGCCACGAATGAGACCCACGCCAGCGGCCAGATACGACTCTCGCAAGCTTTCCTGAGGTGACCTAGCCTGGCCGGGTGCACTGCGACTACTTCGACTCCGGGGTATGCCGCTCGTGCACCCTCATGGGCACGGCATACGAGGAACAACTGGCCACCAAGGACGCCCGGTGCCGCGCGACCCTCGCCGGCGTCGGGGGGCGACTGGAGTGGCTCGCGCCTGCGCCGAGCCTGGAGGCCGGCTTCCGCAACAAAGCGAAGCTCGTCGTCGGCGGGACGGCTGAGCGACCGACGCTAGGGATCCTCGACCGGGCTGGTCACGGGGTCGACCTGCGTCAGTGCGGCCTCTACGAGCCTGCGCTTGCCGCCGCACTGCCCGTCCTTGCTGACTTCGTCACCCGCGCTCGCCTCACCCCCTACGACGTCCCGGGACGCCGCGGCGAGGTCAAGTACCTCCTGGTCACGGCGTCACCGACGGGCGCCCTCATGCTCCGGATCGTCCTGCGC
>CAZNLX010000159.1:0-4529 GCA_964573925.1 uncultured Intrasporangiaceae bacterium | reverse complement strand
TCTCGGTGACCGGCAACGTCCTGCGTGACTACCTCACCGACCTCTTCCCGATCCTCGAGCTGGGCACCTCGGCCAAGATGCTCTCGGTCGTGCCGTTGCTGGCCGGCGGTGGCCTCTTCGAGACCGGGGCCGGCGGTTCGGCGCCCAAGCACGTCCAGCAGTTCGTCGCCGAGAACTACCTGCGTTGGGACTCCCTCGGTGAGTTCTCTGCGCTGGGGGCGTCGCTGGAGCACCTGGCCCAGACCCAGGGCAACCCGACGGCCCAGGTCCTCGCCGACGCGCTCGACAAGGCCATCGCGACCTTCCTCGACGAGAACAAGTCCCCAGCCCGCCGGGTCGGTTAGATCGACAACCGCGGCTCGCACTTCTACCTGGCCCTCTACTGGGCCGAGGAGCTGGCCGCCCAAACCGCGGACGCGGCGCTGGCTGCGCGCTTCGCTCCGGTCGCGGCGGCACTGCGCGGGAACGAAGCGACGATCAACGACGAGCTCATCTCGGTCCAGGGCGCACCGGTGGACATGGGCGGCTACTACCGTCCGGACGCCGCCAAGACCGGCGCCGCGATGCGTCCCAGCGCCACGCTCAACGCGGTGATCGACGCTCTCTGACCGCACCGGGGGTCGGGGTTTACAACCCCACAGGTATGCCGCCCGCGCACCTCGCGCGGGCGGCATACCTGTGTCCGGGGTCGGGGACGAACTCAGCCGGCGCGGCCCGAGGCGCGACGGACGAAGGCCGCCAGGTCCGCCGACTGGGCCAGGCGGCTCGGCTCGTGGACGTACATCATGTGGCCCGCCGGATAGGTCCGGTGTTCGATCCGGTCCCGCTGCTCGGGAGTGAGGCGCATCTTGGCCAGCACGTCATCGGCGGCGGCCGGCGGCGTCGCCCCGTCGTAGACCCCGTAGGCGACGTGCACCTGCAGGTGCGGGTTGGCCCGCATCGCCCGCTCCAAGTGCGGCGTCACGTCGATCGGCCGACCCTCGAAGTCCTTGTAGGACCACGGGTTGACCCGCTCGGAGATCTGTTCGTAATGCAGGTCGAGGCCGAACTCCAGCTCGGCGCGCAGGTAGTGGTTCATCGCGGCGGCATAGGGACCGACGATCGCGTCGAAGGACGGATCGGCGTCCATGTGCTCGGCGATGGCGCTCGCGGCCGGGCCGGTGAACCGGGCGTCCAACCGCCCGACGGTCAGCCGCTGGTCGCGCAGCAACTCCCCGAAGAAGCGCCAGTGTTCGATCCGCAGCTCGGCCCGATCGACGTAGTCGGCGCTCAACCCGCACAGCCGGGCCACCGTGGCGGCGACCTCGGCCCGCTCGGGGGCGCCGAGTCGGGCGCCGCGGGCCAGCGCCCACGGGTAGTCGCGGGCGGCATACGCATTCGCCTCGGCGAGCACGTCCTCGAGTGAGCGCCCTGGGTGTTTGCCGTGACGGTGCGCCACAGCGGCGTAGAACGGTAGGTAGGCCGCGTGCGCCCGGTCGTTGCGCTGGTTCTCGAAGTCGATCGAGGACATGTCCAGCACGGAGGAGATGAGGATGACCCCGTTGAGGTACATCCCGTAGCGGCTCTGCAGGTGGTCGGCGAGCGCGGCAGCTCGCAGCGTGCCATAGGACTCCCCGGCAAGGAACTTCGGCGACATCCACCGGCCATTGCGCGAGGTCCACAGCCGGATCACCTCGCCGACGCTCTCCAAGTCGCCCTGGTAGCCGTGGTAGGGGCCGGCCTTGCCGCCCTTGACCGCCCGGGAGTAGCCGGTGGACACCGGGTCGATGAACACCAGGTCGCTCTCGGCGAGCAGAGTCTGCGGGTTGTCGGCCAGGGCGTAGGGGGGTGGGAGCAGGTCGCCGGCATCGCCCATGACGACCCGGCGCGGGCCGAACAGTCCCAGGTGCAGCCACACCGAAGACGACCCGGGCCCGCCGTTGAACGCGAAGACGACCGGTCGGGCCACGCGCTCCTGCGGTGAGAGGCCCTCCACGAGGTAGCTGGTCAGCGACACCTGGGCCTTGGCGGTGTGTCCACGGAAGATCCCGTCCTCGTAGACCTCCTCGCGAAGGACCAGCCGCCCAGTGGTCGCGGTGTAGTCCAGCACCCGGCCGTCCGCCGCCGTCACGGTATGCCGCGTGGTCACCAGCTCGTCGGTGGGTTCCGGGTCCGTGGCGGCCGGGGTGGGCGCCTCGGCGGCGGGTGTCTGAGGCGTCGTTGCGTCGGTCACCGGCTCACCCTAGCCCGGCCGGTGGGTGCGGCGGGGCCAGCTCGGCAGACCCCGCTCGGTGGGTCAGCGGACCCGCTCGGCCCCGCCTCCGGCAGTGACGGTGAAGGCCACCGGCCGGGTGAATCCGGCGCCGGCGAAGGCGGCCTCGACCTCAGCCGCCACGCGGCCAGCCTCCCGTTGGGGCACCAGGGCGATGGCGCATCCGCCGAAGCCGCCACCGGTCATCCGGGCACCCAGGGCGCCGGACTCGGTCGCGGTGGTCACCGCGAGGTCGAGTTCTGGGCAACTGACCTCGTAGTCGTCCCGGAGTGAGCCGTGCGAAGCCGTCATGAGCGTCCCGGCGCGGTCCAGTTCGCCGGCTTCGAGCGCCTCGACGAAGGCGGACACCCGTGCGATCTCGGTGACCACGTGCGTCACCCGGGCCCGGGCGGTCGGATCGGCCAACCGGGCCAGGGCCTGGTCCAGACCGTCGACCGGAATGTCCCGCAGGGTGGCCACGTCCAGCAGGGCGGCGGCCTCGTGACAGCTACGGCGGCGGGCCGCGTATTGCCCGTCGACGAGGGCGTGCGGGGCCCGGGTGTCCACGACGAGCAGGGTCAGGCCGTGCGCGCCGAGGTCGAACGGCACCGCCCGGGTGCTTCCGTCGCGGCAGTCCAGCAGCACGGCGTGGCCCGGGCGTCCCAGCATCGAGGCGAGCTGGTCCATCCCGCCGGTCGGCGCCCCGGCGATCTCGTTCTCGGCCCGCTGACAGGCGGCGGCCAGCGCAGTCCGCCCGGCCTCGTCGGCGAGCAGTCCCAACCCCTCCAGGTCGCTCACCGCCGCGCCGACCGCACACTCCAACGCAGCCGAGGAGGACAGTCCCGCTCCGACCGGCACTTCGGGTGGTCAGCGCGACGTCGGCGCCGTGCACGGCATACCCGGCCTCCCGCAGTGCCCAGAACACCCCGGCCACGTATGCCGCCCAGCCGCCCGGGTTCCCGGGCCGCACCTCGCCGAGGTCGACGATCACCGGGCCGCCTGGCATACCCTCGCTCACCACCCGCAGGAGGTCGTCCGAACGGCCCCGGACCGCGGCGACGGTGCGTTGCGGCAGGGCGATCGGCAGGGCGAGCCCGCCGTTGTAGTCGGTGTGCTCGCCGATGAGGTTGACCCGGCCGGGGGCTGCCCAGGCGCCCTGGGCCGTGGTGCCGAACTCCGCCTGGAGCAGCGCGACGGCGCGGTCGACCGGGTGGGTGGGCACGACGGCCACCCTATGGCGGGTCCGCGCCCAACACGAAGTCGCTACGCTGGCACCCATGCCCGCCGACTCGCGTGATCGCGACGCCTCGACGCTCGGGCCGGGCCGACACTGGCCGGTTGACGCATACGCCCCGGAGTCGCAGGCCGCGCCCGAGCCTGCGGACGTCATCGGGGTGGCCATCCGGATCCCGGAGCCGTTCGGCGACACTCTGCAGGCCAAGCGGGCCGAGTTCAACGACCCGCTCGCGCACGCCATCCCCGCCCACGTCACGCTGCTGGGCCCGACCCGGGTGCCCCGGCGGCAGCGCGAGACGCTCGTCGAGCACCTGGCCGATGTCGTCGCCCAGGTGGCGCCCTTCCCGATGTCGTTGCGGGGCACCGGCACCTTCCGGCCAGTGTCCGACGTCGTCTTCGTCCAGGTCGCCCGGGGGATCTCCGGCTGCGAGCGACTCGAGCAGCGGATCCGAACCGGGGCGTATGCCGTGGCGCTCACCTTCCCCTACCACCCACACGTCACGGTGGCTCACGATGTCGCCGAAGCGGACCTGGACCGGGCCTTTGACGACCTGGCCGACTTCCGGGCGGACTTCGAGGTCGAGGAGATCTGGCTCTACGAGCAGGACGAGATGGGACACTGGCGAGCGGTGCGGCCGTTCCGCCTCGCCGGTGAAGTGCTCGCTCGATGAAGGCACGGTGGGACCGCATCCGGTCCACCGGTGCTTGGCGGGTCTGGCAGCGCTATGCCGACGCCCGCGGCAACGTGCTGGCCGCCGGGATCGCCTACTTCTCGTTCTTCTCACTCTTCCCGGCGTTCGCCCTGGCTGCGGTGGTCTTCGGTTTCGTCCTGCAGGGCCGTCCGGACCTGTTGGCCGGGGTTGGCGACGCCCTCAACGCGGCGTTGCCCGGATTCGTTCGGACCCCCGCGAACCCGGCCGGGCTCATCGAACTGTCGGCGCCCGAGACGGCCACGCTGAGCTGGGCCGGGGTGGTGGCCTTTGCCACCCTGCTGCTGGGTGGGCTGGGCTGGATCGGAAGAGCGTCGTGTAGGGAAAGAGTGTGAACGCTTGTGTAGATCTCG
>CAZNLX010000158.1:0-4550 GCA_964573925.1 uncultured Intrasporangiaceae bacterium | reverse complement strand
TGTCGCTCGGCTACTACCACGAGAGCCCCGGCGACGCCGCCATGGACGGCCCGTTCGGGGCGCTGATGCGCGAGTTCGGCGAGTGGGGTGTCGCGGTCGTCGCCGCCGCCGGAAATGCCACGACGCTGGCCCCGATGTATCCGGCCGCCTTCGCCGACCAGGTCACCGGATTCGCCGCCGACCGAGTGCCGCTGGCCAGCGTCGGCGCGCTCAACACCGACGGCGAGACGGTGGCCTACTTCTCCAACGCCGGTCCCTGGGTGAGCACGCACCGCCCCGGCAGCTCCCTGGTGAGCACCTTCCCGCTCGACGTCACGGCCGCGGCCCAGCCCAGCGCCCGGGTCGACTTCCACGGCCGCGTCCGCACGACCCCCGACCCGGACGACTTCCGCAGCGGCTTCTGCACGTGGAGCGGCACGTCGTTTGCGGCGCCGGTGCTCGCCGGTGAACTCGCCGCAGCGATTGCGGCCGACCCCGATGCGGCCACGGTCAGCCGGGAGGCCGCCGTGGCCCGGGGTCGGCGGGCCGCCTTCGGCTGCGTGACCGAATGGGAGGGCCGGCGATGAGTTCAACGGCACCCCCCACCCTCGCCGACCGGGCGGCCTTGGCGTTCGCGGCATACCGGGCCGGCGACCGGGAGCGAATGGGCGAACTGGTCGACCTGCTCACCCCGATCCTCTGGCACACCGCCCGGGCCCAGCGGCTGGACCAAACGACGGCCGAGGACGTCATTCAGACCGCGTGGATCCGGCTCGTCGAGGCCGCCGACTCGATCAGCGAGCCGCAGGCCGTGCTCGCCTGGCTCATCACGACGGTGCGCCGCGAGTCCTGGCGGGTGCTCAAGCGGGACGGCCGGTCGATCCCCACCGACGAGTTGCCCGAGACCGAGCCGCGCGGCATACCGGTTCCCGCCGACCCCGCGGCCGAGGCGATCCTGCGGGAAGACCAGCGGGTCTTGTGGCGGGCGGTCGAGGCGCTCTCGGAGCGGTGCCGGGCCCTGCTGCGGATCGTCGCCTTCGTCGACCGGCCGGACTACGGCGAGGTCTCCGAAGCCCTCGGTATGCCGGTCGGCTCGATCGGCCCCACTCGCGGCCGCTGCCTGGCCAAGTTGCGCACCCTGCTGACCGCCGATCCGAGCTGGAGCACGTCATGACCACCGAGCCGCTCGAGGTGCCGGCCGACGGCCCTCTGGACGCCGTCGATGCCCAGGTGCTCGCCGGAGTGCGAGAGGTCTATGACCGGACCGACCCGATGCCCCCCGAGCTCCCCGACCGGATCAAGTTCGAGCTCACCCTGGCGGCCCTGCACGCCGAGGTCGCGCAGTTGCAGGAACTCACGCTGACCGGGGTGCGGGCCGATCCGCAGCCGATCCGCCCGACCGAATCGGTGACGTTCACGAGCAGCCGCTACAGCCTCATGGTGACCGTCTCGGCCGGGGGCGACGGCGCCGCGGCGCAGACCGTTCGGATCGACGGCTGGGTCACCGGAGGCCCGGCGAGCATCGAAGTGCGCGTCGGCGGGGTGAGCCGCACGACGCGGACCGATGCCGGTGGCCGGTTCGTCCTTGACGGGGTTCCCCGTGGATCGGCGCGATTCGTGCTGCGCCCGGACGCCCCGGACGACCAGCCGGTGATCACCCCGGCCATCGAGGTGTGAGTGACGGGACCCGCCGAGCCCGCGCCCGCGGGGGCGATCGCTGACGAGGCGTCGACGAGCGGTCTGCTCGACGACGTCGCCGACCTGCACCGGCGGGCCCAGGCAGCGCTCAACGGCTACCGACCGGACGAGGCCGCAGAGCTCGTCGAGCGGGCCCAGGCGATCCTCGAGCAGGCGGCGGGCCGTGACGGGGCGCGGGGTGCCGAGCTGCAGACCCGGCTGCTGCTCACGGCGAGCTGGGCGGCATACGAGCGGGTCGGGCCGGACCACGGGCAGTCGATCGTCGCGACGGCGGCCGCACGCGCCGAGGCGACCGGCCGCGCAGATCTCGTGGCGTTGTGCCACCTGCAGACCGCATCGATGCGAGGCCGAGCCGGGGACCTTGCCGGGTCGTTGCACGCCATGGAGTTGGCCGAGGCGGGCATGGCCGGCCTGCCGGTCGTCGATCAGGCGCGAGTGATGACCAACCGAGGCGTGTTGGCCGCCCAACTCATGCGGCTGGACGAGGCCGAGTCGGCGCTGCGGCGGGGCGGGGACCTGGCCCGGGCCGCGCAGGCGGCCGAGATCGAGTTCATGGCCCGGCACAACCTCGGGTGGGTGAACTACCTGCGCGGCGAACTGCCCGCGGCGCTGGCCCTCATGCACGAGGCGGACGGTATGCCGGCCACCGTCAACCGCGCGGTGTCCCGGCTCGACCGGGCCCGGGTGTTGCTCGAGGCCGGCCTGCTCGACGAGGCCCACGACCTGCTCACCGAGGCGCGCGAGCTGGCCGACGCCGACGGAGTGGCGGCGGTCATCGGCGAGATCGAACTCGACCTGGCCCGGACCCTGCTCGTGCTGGGCGACCCGCACGGAGCGGCCCGCCAGGCTCGCGCGGCCCGCGGCCGGTTCCGCGGGACGACGACCGCGGGTTGGCGGCGCCGGGCCTATCTCGCCGAACTCGATGCCCGCGCCCGGACCGGCATCGGCCTGGCCGGGGTCGCGCGCAGCAGTCTGGCCCTCGCTCGAGCCGCGACCGGTCATGGGGACGACGAGGTGGCTCGCCGCGCCGCCCTCGTCGCCGCCGATGCCCTCACCGGTGCCGGGCAACCGGAGGCCGCCGAGCGGGCGCTGCGCCGGGCCGGACCACTGCTGCGCTCGGCCTCGCTGCCGACCCGGCTGCAGTGGCGGTTGGTCGCCGCTCGGATCGCCGCGACCGATCGGCCGCGGGCGGCCTCGCGGACGCTGCTCGCGGCGGCCGACGACCTGGCCGCCACCCAGCAACGGGCCTCGAGCCTGGACCTGCGCACCGCACTCGGGGTGCACAGCGAGGGGTTGGCCCGGCTGGACCTCGACCTCGGCGTCGAATCCCGGTCCGTTGCCTCGCTGTTGAATCGGTCCGAGCGCTGGCGGGCAGTCTCCGAACGGGTCCCGTTCGTTCGTCCGCCCAACGATCCCGAGGCCGCCGATCTGCTGACTCGGCTGCGCCGGGTCCGCGAGGACCTGCGCGATGCGCCGCTGTCCGAGCAGGCCGGGTTGCGCAGCCGGGCCACCGAGTTGGAGCGCGCGGTGCGGGCACTGGACTGGGCCCGACCGGACTCCGGGGGTGGCCGCGGTCCGGCCCGGCCGCTCGGCTACATCGAGACGCTCGCCGCCGTCCGCGACGCAGGGGTGACCCTGGCCAGCTACCTCCCGCACAAGGGACACCTGTATGCCGTGGTGCTGGGTCCCGCTGGGGGGCGCATTGTCCGGCTCGGTGCGCTCGAGGCGATCGACGCCGCCGTCCGGCGGGTCCGAGCCGACCTCGACGCGGTGACCCTGCCGCTGGCCGAGGGGATGCGAACGGCCGTGAGTCGGTCGCTGGACGAGGGACTGGCTGTTCTCGACGCCGCGATCATCGCGCCCCTGCGGGCCGGCGAGCCCCGCCGTCGAAGCGGCGTGGGAGAAGCTCGGACGGACCGGCTCGTCGTCGTCCCGTCGCGGGTCCTGGCCGCGGCTCCGTTCGGGATGCTCCCCAGCCGACGGAGCCTGCCGACAACGGTGGCCCGGTCGGCCTCAACCTGGGCCGAGTCGGCCAGATGCGATCCAGTCGTGCCCGCGCCCCAGGTCCTCGCGGTTGCCGGGCCGGAACTGCGGCTCGCGGACGACGAAGTCCGCGAGATCGGTCGGCTGTGGGACGCTCCGGTGCTCACCTCGGACCGAGCCACCCGGGCCGAGATCGTCCGGGCACTCGCCGGCCGGGACCTCGTGCACCTCGCCGCGCACGGCCAGCACCACTACCAGAGCCCGCTCTTCTCGACCCTGCGGTTGGCCGACGGGGTGGTCTTCGCCCACGAGCTCCCGGACGCCGGGGTGACCGCCTCGCACATCGTCCTGTCAGCCTGCGAGGTCGGCCGGGCCACCATCCGGCCGGGGGACGAATCGCTGGGGCTCACTGCGGCCCTGCTCAGTCTGGGTGCCCGGACCGTCGTCGCGGCGGTGTCCCGAATCCCCGACGAGGTGGCGGCCGGTGCGATGACGGCATACCACCGGCTGTTGGTGACCGGCACGGACAGTGCCGCCGCGCTCGCGGAGGCAACCGCGGACCTGCCGCAGGTGGCCCGGGCGTTCACCTGTTTCGGCACCGATTGGCGCGCCGCCCCGCCCCAAGTCCGCCGAGATTGACGCCGTGACCCGACCTCCCGGCGAGTCAGATCCAGATGGCCGGGTTGTGATCGAGCATCTCCTCGGGGGTCAGCCCGGGAACCGCGGGACGGACCTGAGCCGGGATGCCGATAGCCACATGACCGGCCGGCACCTCCTTGACCACGACGGAGTTGGCCCCCACCTGCACGTCGTCGCCCAGCAGGATCGGCCCGAGCACCTTGGCACCGGCACCGACGGTCACCCGATTGCCCAGCGTGGGATGCCGTTTG
>CAZNLX010000157.1:0-4574 GCA_964573925.1 uncultured Intrasporangiaceae bacterium | reverse complement strand
GATCCTGCGCCAGGCCGAGGCCGAGGCCGACGTCATCCTCTGGGACGGCGGCAACAACGACCTGCCGTTCTACAAGCCCGACCTGCACATCTGTCTCGTCGACCCGCTGCGCCCCGGCGACGAGCGGCGCTACCACCCCGGCGAGGCCAACGTCCGGATGGCCAACGTCGTCATCATCAACAAGTGCGACGCCGCCCGACCCGAGGACATCGCCGCTGTCGAGGCATCGGTCAGTGAGATGAACCCGCAAGCACAGATCCACCGCTGCGACAGCCCGGTCACCGTCGAGGGTGCCGAGTCCGTGGCCGGCAAGCGGGTCATCGTCATCGAGGACGGCCCAACGCTCACCCACGGGTCGATGACCTTCGGGGCCGGGGTCGTCGGGGCCAGCGCGGCCCGGGTTGCGAGCATCGTCGACCCGTCCCCGTATGCCGTCGGCAGCCTCGCCGCGACCTACGCCAAGTACCCCAACGCCCGGGGCGTCCTGCCGGCCATGGGCTACTCCGACGAGCAGATCGGCGACCTCACCGCCACCATCGCGGCCACTCCGGCCGAGGCCATCGTCAGCGGTACGCCGATCGACCTCACCAGGGTCATCAGCGTGGAGATCCCGTTGGTGCGGGCTCGCTACGAACTGCGTGAGCGCGAACCGGGACGGCTGCGCGCCGCGCTCGACGCCGTCCTCGACGCGCCTCGGGGCTGACTCGACCGCTGCCGCAAGCCGCGCGGCGTGGCGCTAGCGCACGAACCGCCCCAGAGGGGCACCGGGGTCCTACGCTTCGAGTTGTCAAGTCACTTTGAGTGGAGGTTCGCATGGCGGGCAAGTTCGAGGTCTACACCGACAGTGCTGGCAAGTACCGCTTCCGGCTCAAGGCCACCAACGGTCAGGTCATCGCTACCGGGCAGGGCTACGAGACGAAGAAGAGCTGCCTCAACGGCATCGAGTCGATTCGCAAGAACGCTCCCGAGGCCAAGATCGACGACCAGACGGTTGCGCCTGCGCCCAAGGCCTGACGTTTGGACGGTTTCGTCATCAGCATGGACCCGGTTCACCTCGACGTGGACCGGGTCCATGCATGGTTGTCCGACGACGCCTACTGGGCGCTCGGCCGACCGCGGGATACGACCGAGCGAGCCATCGCCGGTTCCCGCGTCATGGGGGTCTACCGCGACCGCGGTGACGGTATGCCGGGTGAGCAGGTCGCCTTCGCCCGCTCGGTGACCGACGGGGCCACCTTCGCCTGGGTCTGCGATGTCTACGTCGACGCTGCCGTGCGCGGGATCGGAGTCGGCGGCTGGATGGTCGGCACTCTCGTGTCGGGCCTGGAAGCCGAGGGCGTCCAACGGGTCGTCCTGGCGACCCGCGACGCCCACGAGGTCTACGCCCGGCTCGGGTTCGAACCGTTGGCCAATCCCACCACCTGGATGGAGCGCGACCGACGCCCGCAACGACCGAAGCCCGGCTCGATCCCTGGGTGACCGACCTCGCTCGGACGGCTCTGCGGACAGGTGAGCGGACGGCATACCGTGGGGGTATGTCCGTGGACCTCACCAACCGGCACTTCGTCAAGGAGATCGACTTCACCCCCGCCGAGTGGATGGGGCTGGTCGGGCTGGCCCGCCGCCTCAAGACCGCCCGCCGCGAGGGCCGTGAGGAGCGGATGCTCGTCGGCAAGACGATCGCGCTCATCTTCGAGAAGACCTCGACCCGGACCAGGTGTGCCTTCGAAGTGGCGGCCTATCACCTGGGTGCCCAACTGACCTACCTCGATCCCCACGGCAGCCAGATCGGGCACAAGGAGTCCTTCGCCGACACCGGGCGGGTGCTGGGTCGGCTCTACGACGCGATCGAGTTCCGCGGCTCGCGCCACGAGGACTGCGAGACCCTGGCCAGGTATGCCGGGGTGCCGGTCTACAACGGACTCACCGACACCTGGCACCCAACCCAGGCCCTGTGCGACATCGTCACGATGGTCGAGCACTCGCCCAAGCCTGCCGCCGAGATCTCCTACGCCTATGTCGGGGACGCCCGCTACAACATGGGCAATTCGTTGCTCGTGGCCGGTGCCATGTCGGGGATGGACGTGCGGATCGTCGCGCCGCGGGCGCTGTGGCCGTCCGAGGAGATCATCGGCCACGCCCGGCGGCTGGCCGAGCAGACGGGGGCGCGAGTCTCGTTGACCGAGGACCTCGACGCGGGCGTCCACGGCGTCGATTTCCTCCACACCGACGTCTGGGTGTCGATGGGCGAGGGCGACGCGGTGTGGGCCGAGCGGATCGCGCTGCTCACCCCCTATCAGGTCAACGCCGCCGTCATGGCCTCGACCGGCAACCCCGCGACGAAGTTCATGCACTGCCTGCCCTCGTTCCACAACCGCGAGACCGCGGTGGGGGAGCGGATCTTCACCGAGTTCGGTTTGGAGGCCATGGAGGTCACCGACGAGGTCTTCGAGTCGCAGGCCTCGATCGTCTTCGACCAGAGCGAGAACCGGATGCACACGATCAAGGCCGTCTTGGCCGCCACCTTGGTCGGGCACCCGCTGTGACCGTCGTCAGCTCGTGATCGTGTGGCCCAAGCGCCCTCGGAGGGACATGTGGACACACGATCGCAGGGAAGGGCGGCACGGTTGGTCGTCGCGGCGGCGATCGTCGATTCGCTGAACCGTCCGGAGCGCCTGCTCGGTGCGCGGCGGACCCATCCGGCCCACCTCGCCGGCCAGTGGGAGCTTCCCGGCGGAAAGGTCGAGCCCGGCGAAGATCCCGTCGATGCCTTGCGCCGCGAGCTCGCCGAAGAGCTCGGCATCGCTGTCGACCTCGGCCCGCCGGTGTCCGGCCCGCTGTCCGGCCCGCTGTCCGGCCAGGTGCCAGGCCGGGCGCCCGGCGGCGGCTGGCCGATCACCGCGACCACCCACCTGCTCGTGTGGCTCGCGACGGTGCGGGAGGGCGGCATACCGGCGCTCGGGACCGACCACGACGAGGTCCGGTGGCTGACCCGCGACACAGTGTATGCCGTCCCCTGGCTCCCCGCGGACCTGCCCGTCGTGCGGGCCCTGGAGCCCCTGCTGGTCGGGAGTGACCCGATTTCCTGAGAGACTGACCCCTATGCCCACGCAGCACCGCGGCGACATCCGCAATGTCGCCATCGTCGCCCATGTCGACCACGGCAAGACCACCCTCGTCGACAAGATGCTCTGGCAGGGGGGTGCCTTCGGCGCCCACCAACACGTCGAAGAGCGCGCCATGGACTCCGGTGACCTCGAACGCGAAAAGGGCATCACGATCCTCGCCAAGAACACCGCGATCCACTACAACGGCCCGTCCGCGGTCGCCGCCGGACACCCCGGCGGGGTGACGATCAACATCATCGACACCCCCGGGCACGCCGACTTCGGCGGTGAGGTCGAGCGCGGCCTGTCGATGGTCGACGGGGTCGTCCTGCTCGTCGACGCCTCGGAGGGCCCGCTGCCGCAGACCCGGTTCGTCCTGCGCAAGGCGCTGGCCGCGCACCTGCCGGTCGTCCTGTGCATCAACAAGGTCGACCGCCCCGACGCCCGGATCGCCGAGGTCGTCGATGAGGTCTATGAGCTGTTCATGGACCTGCTCGAAGGCTCCGACGACGAGCGTCACCACGACACCGCGCTGGAGTTCCCCATCGTCTACGCCTCGGCCAAGGCCGGCCGGGCCTCCCTCGAACGCCCCACCGACGGCGGTCTGCCCGACGGCCCCGACCTCGAACCGCTCTTCAAGACGATCATGGAGACGATCCCGGCGCCGGCCTACGACGACGAGGCCCCGCTGCAGGCCCACGTCACCAACCTCGACTCCTCGAACTTCCTCGGCCGGCTGGCCCTGCTGCGGGTGCACAACGGCTCGATTCGCAAGGGTCAGCAGGTCGCCTGGTGCCGCCGGGACGGCAGCATCCAGCGGGTCAAGATCACCGAACTGCTCATGACCGAGGGCCTGGAGCGCAAGCCGCTCGACCAGGACAAGGCCGCCGGGCCGGGCGACATCATCGCCATCGCGGGCATCGACGAGATCATGATCGGCGAGACCCTCGCCGACCTCGACGACCCGCGTCCGCTGCCGCTCATCACCGTCGACGAGCCGGCGATCTCCATGACGATCGGGACGAATACCTCCCCGATGGCCGGCCGGGTCCGCGGCGCCAAGGTCACCGCCCGCCTCGTCAAGGACCGGCTCGAACGCGAACTCGTCGGCAACGTCTCGATCCGGGTGCTGCCGACCGACCGTCCGGACACCTGGGAGGTCCAGGGCCGTGGCGAGCTCGCCCTGGCGATCCTCGTCGAACAGATGCGCCGCGAGGGCTTCGAGCTCACCGTCGGCAAGCCGCAGGTCGTCACCAAGACCGTCGACGGCAAGCTCCACGAACCGATGGAACGGCTCACCGTCGACATTCCCGAGGAGTTCCTCGGCACGGTCACCCAGCTCATGGCGGCCCGCAAGGGTCAGATGGAGCAGATGACCAACCACGGCACCGGGTGGGTGCGGATGGAGTTCCTCGTCCCCTCCCGCGGGCTCATCGGCTTCCGCACCGAGTTCCTCACCGAGACCCG
>CAZNLX010000156.1:0-4587 GCA_964573925.1 uncultured Intrasporangiaceae bacterium | reverse complement strand
CAGGCCGCCGACTCCTACGTCTACTGGGGCTACTGGCAGCTCTCCGGCGCCAAGTGGACCTTCTCGCAGGTCGGCGCCAACGCCTTCACGCCGGCCGACGGTGCCGTCGAAGGATGGCGCTTCGGGATCGACGACGGCGGGACCGGTGCCCGGCCGCCGCGCCTGGCGCCCTCCTTCCAGGACCTCTGCGGGACCACCCCCGCCGAGGCCGGCAAGAAGCGTGTCGGCCTCGTCGTCGACTTCGGCCGGGCCGCCGACGGTGACGGCTCAGCTGCCCCCCAGGCGCCGCTGACGACCTGTGTCGTCGTCCCTGCAGCGGCGACCGGCGCCGACCTGCTGGCCCGCGCGGGCGGGGTTCGCACCGAGAAGACCTTCATCTGTGCCATCGGCGGCTACCCGGCGACCGGCTGCTCCCGAACCCTGGCCACGCTGACGCCGGAACAGAAGGCACCCGACGCTCCGCTGACCGTTCCGACGGCCGCCCCGACCGCGTCGGCCGCGGCTCCCTCGGCGGCGGCACCGACCGCCGCCGCGACGACGGCGGCCACCGGCGCCGCGGCCGCGACGAGCACCGGAGGCACCAGCCCGACTATCTGGGTCGTGCTGTTCCTCGCTGCCGCGGTGCTCGCCTTCGCTCTGGCCCGGCGGCGCCGCCCCACCGGCGTCTGACGGTCCCGCCCGCTCGCGCCGAGCCGCCACGCCGACCGCCGTGCCAGCCGCCGACCGCCACCCCACCGCGCCCCGGATGCTCCATCCGGTGGCGTGGTGGGTGTGGGGTGTCGGTCTGGCAACGGCGGCGGCCCACACGACCAACCCGTGGCTGTTGCTGCTCGTCGTCGCGGTGGCCGCGTGGGTGGTCCTCGAACGCCGAGAGGTTGGGGCGCTCGACTCATTCCGGCCGTTTCTGCTCATCGGCCTGGCAGCTATCGCCCTGCGGGTCGTGCTCACCGTCATCCTCGGTAATGGGGTCCCGGGCGTCATCGTCGTCCTGGACCTGCCGCAGGTGCGGCTACCCGACTGGTTCGCCGGACTGCGGCTGGGCGGCCCAGTCACCCTCGAATCGGTCGTCGCGGCCGGTGTCGACGGGCTGCGCCTGGCCAGCACCCTTGCCTGCTTGGGTGCCGCGAACGCCCTGGCCAGCCCGCGCCGGCTGCTGCGCTACGCCCCGGCCACCCTCTACGACATCGGGACTGCGGTCGTCGTCGCATTGACCTTCGCTCCGGCCCTGGTCGACCTGGCCGGCCGGGTCCGGGCCGCCCGTCGGCTGCGTGGGCACAGCGGTCGAGGGCGGGAGCTGGCCCGGCTGGCGGTCCCGGTCCTCGAGGGCGCGCTGGACCGGTCGCTCGATCTCGCCGCGTCGATGGAATCACGTGGCTACGGCCGCACCCCGGTCCGGGGTGGGCGCGACCGGGCGATCGGCAGCCTGCTGGCCCTCACCGGGGCGGCGGGCACTGTCGCCGGCCTGTATGCCGTGCTGTCCTCTTCCGCGGGCGGGGGGCTTGGACTGCCGATGCTTGCCGGCGGCCTGGCATTGCTCGTCGGTTCACTCGTGCTCGGTGCCCGTCGAGACGCCCGCACGGCATACCGGCGGGACCCCTGGCGGGCCCCCGAGTGGGCGACCTGCGCGCTCGGGGTGCTGCCCGCCGTCGTCCTGACGGTCGCCGAGGCCGCCGGGACCTCCGGAGTGACGATGACCCAGGTCCCGCTGACCTGGCCCGAGGTTCCAGTGGTGCCCGCGCTCGCCGTCGTTGCAGCCGCCCTCACCGTCTGGGTGACCCCCGTTCCCCCGCGGCTGGCCCACGCCCGGGCCGCCGCCCGCACTCCCGTGCTGGAGATCGCATGATCGAGCTTCGTGGGGTCGGCGTGACCTATGCCGGTGCCGACCGGCCGTCGCTGCGTGACGCCGACCTGTACATCCAGGAGGGTGAGCTGGTCCTCGTCGTCGGTCCGACCGGCTCGGGCAAGTCCACCCTGCTTCGAACCTTCAACGGTCTGGTCCCGCACTTCTCCGGCGGCACGCTGCACGGCCACGTCGTCGTCGCCGGGCGGGACACCCGCACCCACCGGCCCCGCGATCTGGCCGACGTCGTCGGTTTCGTGGTTCAGGACCCGAGCGCCTCCTTCGTCACCGAGACCGTCGAAGACGAGATCGCCTACGGCATGGAGACCCTCGGGATCGAACCGGCCGCAATGCGCCGTCGGCTCGAGGAGAGTCTGGACATCATGGGCCTGGCCGAGCTGCGGGAGCGCAGCCTGCGCGAACTGTCCGGCGGCCAGCAGCAGCGGGTCGCCATCGCGGCCGTGCTCGCAGCGGGTCCGCGCGTGCTCGTCCTCGACGAACCCACCTCGGCCCTCGACCCGGTGGCCGCCGAGGAGGTCCTCGCGGCCCTGCACCGGTTGGTCCATGACCTCGGCTACACCGTGGTGCTCGCCGAACACCGGCTGGAGCGGGTCGTCCAGCACGCCGACCGGATCGTCCTGGTGCGCGACGGGGTGGTCTCGGCCCTGCTCGACCCGGCGGCCGCAATGGCCCTGTCCGCGGTGCATCCGCCGATCGTCGAGCTCGGCCGGCGCCTGGGGTGGAGCCCGCTGCCGCTGAGCATCCGGGACGCCCGCAGGCAGGCCGAGCCGCTGCGGCGCCGGCTGCGGGACCTGTCCGGGCCCGCTGCGCCGTCCGCTGCCCGATCCGGCGGGCCGACCGCGGCGGACGGAGCCCGGCCCGCCGAACCGGTATGCCGCGTCGAGCGCCTCGGCGTGCGTCGTGGCCTCGTCGAGGCTCTCACCGAGGTCTCTCTCGACGTGCACCGCGGCGCGGTCACTGCAGTGATGGGGCGCAACGGGGCCGGGAAGTCCACCCTGTTGGCCGCGCTGGCCGGCCAGCTGGCAGCCCGGACCGGGCGGCTCGAGATCGATCACCGCGCACCGCACCAGCTACCACCTGCGCAGCGGGTCCGGCTCGTCGGGCTGGTCCCGCAGGACCCCGATCTGCTGCTCTACGCGGATTCGGTGGCCGCCGAATGCCGGGCCGCGGACCGGGACTTCGACGCACCACCCGGGACGACCCGGGAACTGCTGGACCGGATCACCGGCCCGGTCGACGACCAACGCCATCCACGCGACCTGTCCGAGGGGCAGCGGCTGGCGCTCGCGCTGGCGATCATCCTGGCCGGTCGGCCCCAGGTGGTCCTGCTCGACGAACCGACCCGGGGGCTGGATTACCCCGCCAAGCGCCGGCTCGTCGGGATCCTGCGTGGGCTCGCCGCCGACGGCCACGCGGTCGTCGTGGCGACCCACGATGTCGAGCTCGTCGCCGATCTGGCCCACCGGGTCGTCGTCCTCGCCGATGGCCAGGTCGTCGCCGACGGCCCCACGCACTCGGTGCTCACCGGTTCGCCCGCCTTCGCGCCCCAGGTAGCCAAGATCCTCCACCCGGTCCCGCTGCTCACCGTGGCGGACGTGACGGCGGCCCTGGACCAGGCCTCGTGAAGTTCCGGCCGGCTTCGGTGGCGGCCCTGGCGCTCACCTCGGTCGTCGGGCTGGCGGCATACCTCTGGCCGTTCTTCGCCACCCCGGAGTTCAGCGCGAGCTACGGGCAGAACGCGCCCTGGCTGTTCGCGGCGCTGCTGGCGCTCATGGCGCTCGTCCTGCTCGCCGAGGTGACCGCCACCGGCCTGGATGCCAAGACGGTTGCCGTGCTCGGGGTGCTGGCCTCGGCCGGTGGGGCGCTGCGAGTGTTGTCGGCAGGCACGGCCGGCCTGGAACCCATCTTCGTGCTGCTCGTGCTCGGCGGGCGCGTGCTCGGACCCTCCATGGGCTTCCTCATGGGATCACTGGCGATGCTCGCGGGAGCCTTCCTCACCGGCGGGATCGGGCCCTGGCTACCCTTCCAGATGCTCGGCGCGGCCTGGGTATCGCTCGGCGCCGCCCTGCTCCCCCGGGCCGGGGGCCGGGTCGAGCTGGCCCTGCTGGCCGGCTACGGGGCGGGTGCGGGCTTCGCCTACGGCGCCCTGCTCAACCTGTGGTTCTGGCCGTTCCTGGCGCCGGGAGCCGCCCCCACCGGCGCGGGCTTCGTGCCCGGGGCCGCGCCGATGGAGAACCTCGTGCACTACGGGGTCTTCTACCTGGCCACCTCGCTCGGCTGGGACCTCCCACGCGCGGTGCTCACTGCGGCGCTCGTGCTGGTGGCCGGTCGGCCGGTGCTGGCGACCCTGCGCCGCGCGGTTCGGCGAGCCGCCTTCCGCGAACAGCCCGACTTCGGCTGACCCGACCCGAGGTCGGGGGCCGATCACTCCTGGCGGGTCTGGACCTCGACGAATGGCGGGTTGACGACGGTCGCGGCGACCCCACGGCCCCGGACGTCGATGAGCACCTCGGTCTGCAGAGCGACCGAACGGTCCACGAGCGCCAGCGCGATGCCCTGTTTGCGGGTCGGCGAGAAGGTGCCCGAGGTCACTTCGCCGACCACCTCACCGTCCAGGGTCACCGGGCAGTGCGCGCGAGGGATGCCGCGACCGGTGACGACCAGACCACGGGAGATTCGTGAGGTGGGCGCGGCCTTCTCGGCCAGCAGGGCGTCGCGGCCCCAGA
>CAZNLX010000155.1:0-4620 GCA_964573925.1 uncultured Intrasporangiaceae bacterium | reverse complement strand
CGGCGACGGACCGGCTGACCACCGGCGCGCCCGTTCCAGAGCTCGAGGTCCCCACGGCGCCTGAGGCCACCACCGAGCCCGAACCCACGCCGGAGCCCGAACCCACGCCGGAGCCCGAACCCGCCACCGAGCCTGAGCCCGCCACCGAGCCCGAGGCCGCCAGCACTGCCCCGGCCGCGCCGGCACCGGTTCCCTCGCCCGCTCTGTTCGCCCGCAGCGCGGGGGCCCCGGCATCCTGGGCTTTCGGCCGAGTCGGCTCGGACGGGATCGTCTACGTCAAGACCACCGACGGTGAACGCGAAGTCGGGTCCTACCCCGGAGTGTCCAATGCGGACGCGTTGGCCTACTTCGGCCGCAAGTACGACGAACTCGCCGCCGGGCTGCAGCTGCTCCAGCAGCGGGTCACACACACCGAGATGCCGGCCAAGGAGGCCGTCGAAGCGGTCGGCAAGCTGCGGGCCCAGGTGGCCGAGGCTCGCGTCGTCGGCGACCTGGCGGCCCTTGAGCACCAACTCGACGAGATCGACGCGGCCATCGTCGTTCGGCGGGAGGCGGACGCTGCGGCCCGGGCCGCAGCCAAGGCCACCGCGACGACCCAGCGG
This sequence comes from uncultured Intrasporangiaceae bacterium, assembly GCA_964573925.1. Lineage (GTDB taxonomy): Bacteria > Actinomycetota > Actinomycetes > Actinomycetales > Dermatophilaceae > Phosphoribacter. Next base: position 4,018 of record CAZNLX010000155.1, on the reverse strand, counting down.
GAGGCCTTGGTCGCCGAGGCCGAGCAGATCAGCGGCCAGCCCGAACACAAGATCCAGTGGAAGTCCAGCGGTGCCCGGATGCGTGAGCTGCTCGAGGAGTGGAAGAACCACCAGCGTTCCGGACCCCGGCTGGACAAGGACGTCGAGGCCGCGATGTGGCAGCGGTTCAGCGCCGCTCGGAACTCGTTCGACAAGGCCCGGCGCACCCACTTCGCCGCCCTGGACAGCGCGCACGAGCAAGCCAAGACCACCAAGGAGCGACTCGTCGCCGAGGCCGAGCGCTTGGCCGGCAGCCGCGACTGGATGGCAACCGCCGGAGCCTTCAAGCGGCTCATGGACGATTGGCGCTCGGCCGGGCGAGCCGGGCGAGCCGAGGACGACGCCCTCTGGCAGCGGTTCAAGGCGGCCCAGGACGCCTTCTTCGCGGCCAAGGATGCCGTCGTCGCGGCGGAGGAGGACAGCTTCCGAGCGAACCTTACCGTCAAGGAAGCACTGCTCGTCGAAGCCGAGGCGATTCTGCCGGTGACCGACCTCGAAAGGGCCAAGACCGCCCTGCGGGTCATCCAGGACAAGTGGGACCGGGCCGGCAAGGTCCCCCGCGGCGATCTGGAGCGCACCGAGAAGGCCCTGCGACGGGTCGAGCAGGCCGTGCGGGACGCCGAGGACCGCCGGTGGAGCTCCTCCAACCCGGAGGCCGCCGCCCGCGCCCGCAGTCTCGTGGAACAGCTCGAGAAGGCCGTTGCCTCGCTCGAGAAGGACCTGGCCGCCGCCCAGGCGTCCGGCAACGCCAAGAAGGTCGCCGACGCACAGTCCGCCTTGGACGCCCGTCGTCAGTGGCTGGAGCAGGCGAAGGCCAGCCTGGCCGAGTTCGGCGGCCGCTGACCGACGATCAGGAGCGGGCGGCATACCCCCTCGGGTGTATGCCGCCCGTTCCCGTCAGTCGCGCTTGGTCCCGGTGATGCGGTAGACGTCGTAGACGCCTTCGACCTTGAGGATCGCGGCGATGACGTGATCAAGGTGTCCCGGGTCGCCCATCTCGAAGGTGAACCGCGAGGTGGCGACCCGGTTGCGGGTCGTCTGGACCGATGCGGCGAGGATGTTGACGTGGTGGTCGGAGATCGCCCGGGTGATGTCCGACAGCAGCCGGTTGCGGTCCAACGCCTCCACCTGCAATTGGACGAGGAAGACGCTTGCCGCCGACGGATCCCACTGGACCGGAATGAGCCGGTCAGGTTCTCGGCGCAGGGAGTCGGCGTTGGTGCAGTCTTCCCGGTGCACCGAGACCCCGTTGCCGCGGGTGATGAAGCCGATGATGGCATCGCCGGGCACAGGGGTACAGCAGCGGGCCACCTTGACCCAGACGTCGTCGGTGCCGACGACGACGACACCGGGGTCACCGCTGCGGACCCGGCTGCGGGCCCTGTTCGGCACCGTGGCCTCGGCGAGGTCTTCGCTGGTGGCCTCCTCACCGCCAAGGGCGCTGACCAGCCGGGAGACGACGTGCTGGGCCGAGACATGGGAGTCGCCGACCGCAGCGAACAGACTGTCGATGTCGTTGTAGCGCAGATCGGTCGCGACGGCGGTGAGGCTTTCGGCCGACATGAGCCGGTGCAGCGGCAAGCCCTGCTTGCGCAGGTACTTCGCGATCGCGTCCTTGCCCTGCTCGATGGCCTCCTCGCGCCGCTCCTTGGTGAACCACTGGCGGATCTTGTTCCGCGCCCGCGGGCTCTTGACGAAGGACAACCAGTCTCGGGACGGCCCGGCCCCGTCCGCCTTCGAGGTGAGCACCTCGACGGTGTCGCCGTTCTCCAGCACAGAGTCCAGCGGCGCCAACCGGCCGTTGACCCGGCCACCGATGCAGTGGTGGCCCACCTCGGTGTGCACGGCATACGCGAAGTCGACCGGGGTCGAGCCAGCCGGCAGGGACACGACCGCGCCCTTGGGGGTGAAGACGAAGACCTCACCCCCGCCCAGGTCGAAGCGCAGCGAGTCGAGGAATTCCCCCGGGTCGGCGATCTCCCGCTGCCAGTCCAGCAGCCGACGCAGCCACGCGGTCTCAGCCAGCGAGTCGGACTCGACCGCGCTGCTGCGGCGACCCGACTTGTGCTCTTCCTTGTACTTGTAGTGCGCCGCAACGCCGTACTCGGCTCGGCGGTGCATCGTGTGGGTCCGGATCTGGATCTCCACCGGCTTTCCCTGCGGCCCGATGACCGTCGTGTGCAGGGACTGGTACATGTTGAACTTCGGGATGGCGATGTAGTCCTTGAAACGGCCCGGAACCGGGTTCCACCGGGCGTGCAGGGATCCGAGCGCTCCGTAGCAGTCGCGGACGGTCTCGACGAGCACGCGGACCCCGACGAGGTCGTAGATCTCCTCGAAGTCGCGGCCGCGGACGATCATCTTCTGGTAGACGGAGTAGTAGTGCTTCGGGCGTCCGGTGACCGTCGCCTTGATGCCGGCTGCCTTGAGGTCCTCAGCGACCTCGGCCCGCACTCGGGCGAGGAACTCCTCGCGAGCCGGCGCGCGCGCGGCGACGAGCCCGACGATCTCGTCGTACATCTTCGGGTAGAGAGCCTGGAAGGCCAGGTCCTCCAATTCCCACTTGATCGTGTTCATGCCGAGCCGATGGGCCAGCGGGGCGTAGATCTCCAGCGTCTCCTGGGCCTTCGCGGCAGCCGATTCGCGGGACACGTGCTTCCAGGTGCGGGCGTTGTGCAGGCGATCTGCCAGTTTGATGACGAGCACCCGGATGTCCCGCGCCATGGCTACGACCATCTTGCGGACGGTCTCGGCCTTGGCGGCCTCGCCCCAGGTGACCTTGTCGAGCTTGGTCACCCCGTCGACGAGGGTCGCGATCTCGTCGCCGAACTCGCGACGCAGGTCCTCCAGGCTGTATGCCGTGTCCTCGACCGTGTCGTGCAGCATGGCCGCCGCGAGGGTCTGCGGGGGAAGGCCGAGATCGGCGAGGATCTGGGTGACCGACAGCGGGTGGGTGATGTAATCGTCGCCGCTCTTGCGGGTCTGGCCTTGGTGGGCTCGTTCAGCGACGTCGTAGGCGCGCTGGAGGACGGAGACGTCGGCCTTGGGGTGGTGTTCGCGCAGGCTCTGCAGAATCGGCTCGAGCGCGATGTTTGTCGGGGCCTTGGGCGTGCCGAGCCGGGCCAACCGGTCCCGTAGCCGGGATTGCGGTGCCGAGGGCAGCGCGCTCGCCGGTCCGGCACCGGAGGCCGCGACGGCCGCCAGAGCCGGGTCGGTGTGCGCGACCTGCTCGGTCATGCCGAGAGTCTAGGTCACCCGCGGACCCGTCCCGACCGTCTGGGTCGGCAGCGAGTCACTCGACGAGCAGCGAGAAGACCTCTCGACCCGGCAAGGCGTGACGTCCGTGCAGGAAGCCGATCTCCAGGACGACATCGATCGCGACCACCTCACCGCCGGCTCGCTCGACGAGCTCACAGGTGGCCGCGGCCGTTCCTCCGGTCGCCAAGACGTCGTCCATGATGAGCACCCGCTGGCCCTCGACGAAGGCATCCACGTGGATCTCCAGCGTGGCCGTCCCGTATTCGAGTGTGTAGGTGGCGGCGTAAGTCTCGCTTGGCAGTTTGCCCGCCTTGCGGACCGGCACGAAGCCGACCCCCAGCGAGTATGCCGTTGCGGCGCCGAGGATGAACCCGCGTGCCTCGATCCCGACGACGGCGTCGACGCGACCGGCATACCGCTGCGCCACGTGGTCGGCGACGGCCCGCAGCGCGTCTCCGTCGGCCAGCAGGGGCGTGAAGTCCTTGAACAGCACGCCCGGTTTCGGGAAGTCGGGGATGTCACGCAGGTGGTCGGCGACCAGCCGGCGGATCTGGGCGTCGCTCGTGCTCACCGACGGGATCGAGGCGGTCGCTTCGGCGATGCCGACGGCCAAAGTCGAGGTGCCGAACACTGTAGACGGGCGGGTTCACGCTGCTGACGCGCGATAGCTCGCCCTATCTCACCGATATTCTGAACACAAGGAAAGCGGCGAGGCCCTGAT
>CAZNLX010000154.1:0-4656 GCA_964573925.1 uncultured Intrasporangiaceae bacterium | reverse complement strand
CCTCGATCCAGATCTTCGAGGAGGAGGGCGTCGTCGAGCACGCCCGGATGCTCGGGGCGCAGGTCATCGGCCCGGCGCTCGCCGAGATCGCCCAGCGTCACCCGAGTGTCGGTGAGGTCCGTGGCCTCGGCGCGATGTGGGCGCTCGAGTTGGTCCGCGACCGCGAGACCCGCGAGCCGCTGGTGCCCTACAACGCCGCCGGGGCTGCGGCCGCGCCGATGGCCGAGTTCGCCGCCGCCTGCAAGGACCGGGGCTTGTGGCCGTTCGTCCACTTCAACCGGACCCACGTCGTGCCGCCGTGCACGACGAGCGTCGAGGACGTCCGGGAGGGCCTGGCCATCCTCGACGAGGCGCTCGCGGTGGCCGACCGGCATACGACCTCGGGCTGACCCGGCGCGGGGCGCGCGGCATACCGGACGCTCGTGCGGCAGGATGGGGCGGTGGCCAGCAGCTCGGGACGACGACCGGTGAGCGTCGAGGTTGTCGAGCCGCACATCGCCGATCGGGTCCGGCGTGCCTCGGACGTCTACTTCTTCATCGCGTATGCCGTTCTCGCGGCTGTGGCGATCACCCTCGGCAATCTCGCGGTCGGCACCGCCGACGCGCTCGAGCAGGACCTCGCCCTGGCCACCGGGGGCCTGCCCCGGCTTCTGCTGCAACTGTTCTCCTGGGTGGCCGGGGTCGGCGTCTTGCTGCTGCCGGTGGGGGTGGGCTTCGACCTGCTGCTGCGCTCTCGGGGCTGGCAGTTGGTCCAGTCGCTGCTGGCCGCCGGACTGGCGGCGGGTTTCGCCATGCTGCTCAAGGCGGCGATTCTCGACGGGCAGGCCACCCAGGTGCTCGCCGCGCTCACCCGTCCCCTGCGCACCTCCGGACGGACCAACCCGCTCGACGTCCTCGTTGTCGCGCTCGTCGCACTCGTCGTCGTCGCCAACATCAGCGGTCGCCGCTGGCTGGCCACCTTGGCGCCGTTGGTCATCGGGTCGCTGCTGGTGACCGGCTTCCTCGCCGGGGCGAACACGGCACTGGCGTTGCTGTGCTCCTTCCTGCTGGGCGCGATGGTCGGTCACGCGGTGCGCTTTGCCTTTGGGACCGCCTCGACCCGGGCGCGCGGCACCGCCATCGCCCGCGAACTCGTGCTCGCCGGCACACCCCTGCACACCCTGGAACTCGTCGACGAGTACGAGGAGGGGGCCCGGCTCTATCGGGGTCTGACCGCCGGCGGCCCCATCGACGTCCATGTCTTCGACCGGGACACCTTCGGGTTGGCCTCCGGACGACGCCTGCTCAATCGGCTGCGGCTGCGCGGTGCGACGGCCCGGGCCCCGTCCTTCACCCTGCGGGCTGCCTTGGAACACCGCAGTCTGCAGGCGCTGGCGCTGCGCTGGGCGGGGGTCTGGGCGCCCTTCCCCATCGCGGTGTGCGACGTCGAGGGCGCCACCGCCGTCCTCGCGGTGACCCGCGTCGAGGGAGTGCCGCTGCGGGTGCTCGGCGAGAACCTCACCGACGCGCAGGCCAGGGCGGTCGTTCGGATGCTCCTGTCCCTGCAGGACCACCGGATCGCCTTCCGCGGGCTCACCCGCGACAACGTCGTCATCCTCCCCGACGGGGCCGCGGGCCTGTCCTCGGTCGGTGAGGGAGACGTCGGCGGTGACGACATCTCCCGCCGGGCCGACGCCGCGCAAGTGCTCGTCATGCTCGCCCTGGCGATCGGCCCGCAACGGGCGGTCGCCCTGGCCGCCGACGAGGCCGGACCGCGCATGGTGTCCCGCACCCTGCCGCTGCTGCAGAGCCTCGCCCTGGGCCGCGAGTTGCGTGCCGAGCTCAAGACCCGCAAGGGCCTGCTCGACGACCTGCGCGAACAGGTCCTCACCCTGGAGGGCAGCCGCGAGCAGCCGGCGACCATCGAGCTGCGCCGGGTGACCGTCAAGGGACTCTTGACGCTCGTCGGTGGTGCGGTCGCGGCATACATCGTCCTTCCGCAACTGGCCCAAGTGGACTTCGGAGCGGTGGCCGCTCGCGCTCAGTGGGGCTGGGCGCTGGCCAGCCTCGTCGCGGCGATCCTCACCTTCGTCGGCGCCTCGCTCGTGCTCATCGGTTCGGTGCCGACGAAGCTGCGCTTCGCGCGGACCTACATGACGCAGTTGTCGGTGGCCTTCAGCGGGCTCATCGCCCCGGCCGCGATCGGCAACATTGCCCTCAACACCCGCTACCTGCAACGGGCCGGGGTGCCGCCCGGAGCAGCCGGGGCCAGCGTCGGGCTGGCCCAGGTTTTCCAGTTCACCAGTTATGTCACCCTGCTGGGGCTGACCGGCGTGGTCGCCGGTACCGGGACGCACGCGTCCTTCCAGCCGCCGGCCAAGGTCGTCGCCGCGATGCCCATCGTGTTGCTGGTCATCGTGGCGCTCTTCGCAGTCCCTCGGGTGCGGCGCTTCTTCCGGGAGCGGGCCATGCCCCAGCTGCGCCAGGTCCTGCCGCAGGTGCTGTCGGTCTTCCAACGGCCCCGCAAGCTCGTCGAACTCTTCGGCGGAGCGCTGCTGCTGGACATCTCGTTCGTCGCGGCGCTCTACTGCGCCACTCGGGCGTTCGGGGCCGAGCCGCCGATCGCCGCGGTCGCCGTCGTCTACTTTGCCGGTGCCATCATCGGCTCGGCGGTGCCCACTCCCGGTGGCCTCGGCGGGATCGAGGCCGCCCTGTCCTACGGGCTGACCACGCTCGGGGTGGACAGCGGCATCGCGGTGTCCGCCGTGCTGCTCTACCGGATCGTCACCTACTGGCTGCCCATCCCATTCGGATGGGTGTCGCTCAACCATCTGAGCAAGATCGACGCGATCTGAGCCGGACCACCGTCCGGGACAGGCAGCTGCGCGGGGCAGCTCACCGCTCGGCTCAGCCCGCGGCTGCGGCGGCCTTCTCCTCGTCGGTCGCCGGTCGAACGACGATTCGGGTCCAGGCGCCAACGTAGACCCGGTCGTCGTCGCCGAGCTCACGTTTGGGCCCGACGTCGATCGGATCCTCGGGCAGGGCATCGCCGGCGTCCCCGACGAAGGTGCCGTTGGACGAGCCGAGGTCCTCGACGAACCAGCGGGTCCCGTCGGTGGTCAGCTGGGCGTGCCGACGGCTCACCCCGCTGTCGGTCGTGCAGTCGATGTCCGGGGTGATGTGCTTGCTCGCCGAGACCCGCCCGATGAGGGCGCTGCGGACCGTGAGTGGCACGACGACGGGCAGCCCGGGGGAGGGCATCGGTTCGTCCGCCTCCTGACCGGCATACCAGTCGGGGTCGATCCACACCTCGGCGACCCACTCCAGCGGGATCGCCGGGGGCACCCCGGTGCCGGTCGCGGGGTCGGCAGCCAAGGTCGGTATGCCGCCCGCGGCACGCCCAGCCTCGCCGCCTCCTGCCGGGCCGGCCGGATCGGGTGGTCCGGCAGGGTTCAACGCGCCGGCCACCTCCTCCGGGTCAGCCCCGCGGGGCATCGCACCGGTGGTGAAGTCGTAGCCGCACGCTTCGCAGAACAGGCTCTCCGGGACGTTGTCGGTGGCGCAGTTCGGGCAAGCCAGGCCCGACGGTGCCGAAGCCGCCGCAGACGCGCCGGCCGCAGCCGACGCGCCGACTCCACCACCGGACCCCGGGCCGGACCCGGGCACCTGAGTGGGGTCGATCTTGGCACCGCAGGTGTCGCAGAAGTCGTCGGCAGTCGAGTCGTGGCCGTTCGGGCAGACAAAGCTCACTTCTTGATCCTCCTGGTCTTGGTGGAGGCCGTGTCCAGGGCCATCTCGTCGAGCTTCTCGACGCTCTTGCGCAGCCGCACGGTGCCCGTCTCGGCGTTGTCGATCTCGACGACCTTCTTCAACCTCGAGGTCATTTCCTCATCGCCGGTCGCCGCAGCGATTTGGACTGCCCGGCCGAGCTTGCGGGTCGCCCCGGCGTCGTCGCCAGCCGCCTTGGCGGCCAGACCGTCCTGGATCGCGGCAGCGAGCTCAGCCTGGCCGGTGTAGCGGGCCACCTGGTCGTCGATTCTGGTGGTCAGCGCCTCGTCGCTGGACCAGGTCGCCTTGACCAACGCCTGCGCCTGCACCTCGTCGCGGATGACGATCTGCACCCGCGAGGCCAGCTGCTCCTGCCCGACGCTCTTGGCCGGCAGGCGGACCGCAACGTGGTAGTCCCGCGTCTCGTCGGCCCAGGAGCCGGTCGGGAAGGCGGCGGTGAGCGGGTTGACCTGAGTGCGCTTGGCGGTGATGTCCTCGAGGTTCGGCGCGACCTGCTTGACGAAGAGGACCTGTGCACCCTGCGGCGCCCAGACCCGCACGTCGACGGACGCGACGCCGCGGGCCATCGAGGCCCGGATCAGCCGCTCGAACTCGTCGGCCATCCGGTCCGGGGAGGGGATGAGGTCGACGGTGCCCAGCAGCGCCGAGGCGATCCGGCGGGCCTCGTCGATCTGCCACCGATCGCCCAGGCCGCGCACGTCGCACTGGAAGAAGCCGGTCGCTCCCTGGATCGCCCAGGTGAGCTGGTCGGGGGTTTCGTGCTCGTTGGTCCCATCGGTCAGCAGGATGGCGTGCCGCTGGACGACGTGCGGCACGGTGAGGAAGACCTCCTTGGCCTTGGTGAGCCAGGTGCCCATCGCCGTGCCGCCGTCGGCCCGGAACATCTGG
>CAZNLX010000153.1:0-4660 GCA_964573925.1 uncultured Intrasporangiaceae bacterium | reverse complement strand
GGGTCCAGCGGTCCGGGTCGAGGATGACCAGCGGTCGACACATCGCCTCGACGGTCGCCTGGGCCAGGACGGCCGGGTCGGGGTCGGCGAGGAACGCGGCATACCGAGTGAGGTCGGCGACCGTGGACCACAGGCCACCCATCGGCGCCGTGGCGCGCAAGTCCGAGACCGGCTCCTGGGTGGCGACCCCCGAGAACGGGTGGACGAGATAGCCGAAGGCCCGATCGGCGGGTGGGGTGAGCCCGGTGCGCGTCATCCCCAAGGGGCCCAGCACCCGCTCGCGCAGGACCTCCTCCCACGGTCGGCCTTCGAGCCGCTCGACGACCTGGCCGAGCAGAGCGAACGCGAGGTTGGAGTAGTGGAAGACCTCGTGCGGGGCGAGCACCTGCTCGGCCTTGGCGAGATCGGCCAGCAGTGCCTCGGCGTCGGGATTGTCCAGGGTCTCCCAGACCCGCCCGACCGGCTCCCGCTGCAGACCCGAGACATGACCGAGCAGGCGCCGGATCGTCAGGTCACCGTGGGCGATCCCGGGCAGGTGGGCATCGAGCCGATCGTCGAGGTCCAGGCGTCCGGCGTCCCGCAGCGCCATGACGAGCACCGCGGTGAAGGTCTTGGTCACCGACCCGATGAGGAACGGGGTGTCGTCCGTGGCCGGACTCACTGGGTCCAGGCGAGCGGCCCCGACATGGACCGAGTGGATCAGTCGCCCGTCCCGGACGATCCCCGCCGAGACGTTGGGTGACTGCCAGGCCCGCTGCCGGTCCCGGACGAGGTGGTCGACCCGAGCGGCGAGCTGCGGGTTCACTGGGCCGGACGCAGCGACATCGGGCCGTAGACGACGGTGTCACCCTCGCGGAGGGTGACCGAGTCGACCCCGGCGTCGACGAGCTCGGGCCACACCTCACCGATCCAGGACTCGGCCTCGGACTGGGTGGGGAAGGCCGGCGAGACCGGGCCATCGCCCCCGACTCGGGCTTCCGAAGCGTCGAGCAGATCCCAGGACCATTGCGTGTTCATGACAGCCAACGCTAGCGGCAGGCTAGGGTGCCCGATGGACCCTTGAAGGAGCGTTGTCGTCGTGGCCGACCTGTTCGATTCCTATCCCTACCGTGACCGTTTCCCGGTCCTGCATGACCTGCCCGAGCAGGGACGTCCCCGAGGCGAGGTGCTGGCCGAGTTGTCGGCCATGGCCCAGCAGGAGGATTCCGTGTGGGCCGCCGGCCAATGCTCCGGGACGATCTACCACGGGGATCCGGAGCACTACGCCTTCCTCGACGCCGCCTTCGGTGGGTTCAGCCACGCGAACGCCCTGCAGCGGGACATGTGCCCCAGCGCGACCCGTTTCGAGGGCGAGATCATCGCGATGGCCCTGAGCATCTTCGGCGCAGCAGCGCTCACCGACGCGACCCCGGCCGGGCTGGTGACCAGCGGGGGCACCGACAGCATCCTGCACGCCATGCTGTGCTACCGCGAAGAGGCCCGGGCTCGCGGCATCGCCAACCCGACGATCGTCAAGCCCGAGTCGGCCCATCCGGCCTTCGCCAAGGCCGCGCACCTGTTCGGCATGGGGTTGCGGGTCGTGCCGGTCGACCCGGTGACGACGCTGGCCGACCCGGCAACGCTTGCCGAGGCGATCGACGGCGACACCGCCGTCGTCGTGGCATCGGCGGGCAACTACCCCTACGGCAGCATCGACCCGATCCCCGAGATCGCCGCACTTGCCGCTGCCCGTGGCGTCGGGATGCACGTCGATGCCTGTCTCGGCGGCTTCGTCCTAGGCTTCCTCGATGGGGACGCGGACGGCATACCCCCCTTCGACCTGCGCGTGCCGGGGGTGACGAGCCTGTCGGCCGACACCCACAAGTACGGCTACGGGCTCAAGGGCACCTCGACGGTCCTGTTCCGCGACAAGAGCCTGCGCAACCGGGCCTACTTCTTCGTCCCGGACTGGTCCGGGGGCAAGTACTACTCCCCCGGCATCGCCGGGTCCCGCTCGGTCGGCCTGCTCGCCGCGACCTGGGCCGCCATGGTCACCCTCGGCCGACAGGGGTATGCCGCCCGCGCCCGCGCCCTGCACGAGACGACGCGGGCCATGCAGGAGGTCGTGCGCGGCATACCGGCGCTGCGGCTGCTGGGGAACTCGCCCTTCGTCGTCGCGTTCACCTCCGACGAGGTCGGGATCTACCACGTCAACGACGCCATGCGCGCCCAAGGCTGGCGATTCAACGGCATGCAGTATCCCGATGCGCTCCACCTGGCCGTCACCGGCCCCCAGTTGCAGGAGGGCGTGGTCGAGCGGTTCGCGACCGATCTCGCCGCCGCGCTCGTGCATGCCCGGGCCGCCGGCTCGCGGCCGGCCGTGAGTTCTGCGGTCTATGGGGGCATCCCCGGTGGCCTCACCCCGGCCGCCGGTGCCTTCATCACGGCGGTGATGACTCAGATGCTCGACGCCCAGCACGACGTTCCGGAGCCGGCATGACCAGGCCCCTGGACGCTCGCCTGGCACTCGTCGTCGATCTGGGCACGGGTGGGCCGAAGGTCGGCTTCGCCACCCTCACCGGGCGCTTGGTGTGGTCCGGGTCGCGCGCCCTGGCGACCCGCAGCGAGGCCGACGGGACGGGGGTCCAGGACGCCGAGGCGTGGTGGGGCGCCCTGTGCGATCTGGCCCGGGAGGGCCTGGCCGACGACGCCGTCGACCCGGACGCCGTCGAGGTCGTCGCCGTTACGGGGTTGTGGGGCAGCACGGTTCCTGTCGACGCCTCCGGTATGCCGGTCGGAGACTGCCGCCTCTACCTCGACACCCGGGGTGGGCGGCACAGCCGCTCGGTGTTCGGTGGACCGTTGCTCGGCTATCACCCCGCCCTCGTGGCCCTGTGGCTGCGACGGACCGCGGGGGTGCCCTCGTTGTTCGGCGGCGACCCGGTGGCCCACATGCTCTCGATCCAGCGTGACGAGCCCGAGGTGGCCGCCGCGGCGCGTTGGTTCCTCGAACCGGTCGACTACCTGACGATGCGCTTCACCGGCCGAGCAACCGCGACCCCCTCGTCGATGACCGCGGCCTGGCTCACCGACGTGCGCGACATGACCCGGTTGGCCTACGACGAGCTCCTCGTTCGGACCGCGCAGATCGACGGGACCAAGCTGCCACCGCTCGTGGCCACCGGGACGGTCGTCGGGACCGTGCTGCCCGAGGTGGCCGCTGCCCTCGGGCTACGCCCGGACGTCAAGGTCGTCGCCGGCACGACCGATTTGCTCACCGCGACCATCGGCTCGGGTGCCACCGCCGATCACCAGGCCCACTTCGCCGTGTCGACGACGACGTGGATCTCGGCGCCGGTGGCCCTCAAGAAGACCGACATCCTGCACTCCATCGCGACGGTCCCCGGTTGGCAGCCCGATCGCTACGTCTTGGCCAACAACCACGAAACGGCCGGGCTGTGCCTGGCCTGGGCGCGGGACAGCCTGTTCGGCGGCAGCTTCGACGATCTCACCGCCCTCGCTGGGACCGCCCCGGTCGGCTCGGGCGGGGTCATCTTCACGCCGTGGCTGAGCGGGCTGCGCTCGCCTGTGGACGACCGGCTGGCCCGGGGCGGCTGGCACAATCTGTCGCTGCGCAGCACCCGTGCCGACCTCGTCCGGGCCCTCCTCGAAGGGGTTGCCTGCAACACCCGCTGGTTGCACGAGCACGTTGAGACCTTCGTCGGTGAGCGCCTCGACCCGATCCGGTTCATCGGCGGTGGCGCAGTCTCGGACCTGTGGTGCCAACTGCACGCCGACGTCATGGGCCGGCGGATCGAGCGGGTCGCCGAGCCGACGACCGCACAATTGCGGGGCGCGGCGCTCACCGCCGGGATGGCCGTCGGTGCCTTGACGCTCCAGGACGCCGCCGACGCGGTGGCCGTCGAGCGGACCTTCGTGCCCGACGAGCGGGCGCAGGCGGCATACGAGCCGATCTATGCGCAGTTCCGCACGCTCTACAAGCGGCAGAAGAGCCTCTTCGCGGCGCTCAACCGCTGAGCGGCCCTGCCCTATGGCAGCCCGGTCGCCGGTCGGCACGGCTGACGTGGGCTGCGGATGTCGTCGCTGGTGGCGACATCCACAGCCCACGTCGTCGGGGTTGGTGGGCGGGCGGCATACCCCTGGGGTATGCCGCGCGCCCGGGGTCAGTTGCCGGTGAGCTTCTCGCGCAACGCGGCCAGCGCCTCGTCCGAGGCGAGCGTGCCGGTGGCCGGCGAGGACTCCGCGCCGGTCGAGGAGTAGGACGAGGGGACCTCGCCCGCCGCGACCGCAGCCTCGGAGTCGGCCTTGGCGGCCGCCTCGACCTGCGCCTTGTGGGCCTCCCAGCGGGCGTGGGCCTCGGCGTACTGCTTCTCCCACTTCTCGCGCTGAGCCTCGAAGCCCGGCAGCCACTCGTTCGTCTCCGGGTCGAAGCCCTCGGGGTACTTGTAGTTGCCCTGCTCGTCGTACTCGGCAGCCATGCCGTAGAGGGTCGGGTCGAAGTCGGCGACCCCGACGGTCCCGTCGTTGGCCTGCTTGAGCGACAGCGAGATGCGGCGACGCTCGAGGTCGATGTCGATGACCTTGACGAAGATGTCCTCGTTGACCGTGACGACCTGCTCGGGCAGCTCGACGTGGCGCTCGGCCAGCTCGGAGATGTGCA
>CAZNLX010000152.1:0-4671 GCA_964573925.1 uncultured Intrasporangiaceae bacterium | reverse complement strand
CGAGATAAGCGTTCGTGACTGGAGTTCAGACGTGTGCTCTTCCGATCTGGAGTAGACCCCCTCGGTCGTCGTGTCGGTGTATTCGCCGGTGAAGGGCCGCTCGGTGCCCGCCTCGCGCAGGACGTGGTACTCCAGATCGGACAGCTTCTGCCGCCACTGGACGTCGGGAAGGCTGACCGGATAGCTGCGCGAGGTGTCCATGACTGCCTCAACGCACCCGGGCCGGAGAGTATGCCGCCCGCGCCGACGAGGTTGTCGCCCGTGCCAGCGCGTGTGCCGCCCGTGCCATAGTGACCCGCATGGCCGACGCCCATGTGGAGTGCCCGACCCCCGACGGCGGCACCCGAACGGTGCGGATTTCCAGCCCCGACCGGTTGATCTGGCCGGGGGAGGGGATCACCAAGCTCGACCTGGCGACCTATCTGCGCGACGTCGGGGCGGCGTTCCTCGCTCGCGTGGGCGGCCGGCCGATGACGCTTCAGCGGTTCCCCACCGGCATCGAGGGGGAGGAGTTCTACTCCAAGAACCCGCCGAAGGGCCTGCCTGTTGACGTCCGGACCGTGACGATGACCTATCCATCCGGGAGGCGGCATCCGCAGCTCGTCGTCGACGAGGTCGCGACGGCGGTGTGGGCGGTGCAGATGAACACGGTGACCTTCCATCCATGGCCGGTGACGGCGGTGGCGGACCGCCCGCACGCCCTCGACCACCCCGACGAGTTGCGGATCGACCTGGACCCTCAGCCCGGTCGCGGCTTCCGCGACGCGGTGGAGGCGGCATACGTCCTGCGTGAGGTGCTTGCGGAGGCTGGATTGACCGGTTTTCCGAAGACGTCGGGCAACCGTGGCGTCCATGTCTTCTGCCCGATCGCCCCGGACCGGGAGTTCCTCGACGTTCGACATGGGGTGATCGCCATCGCCCGGGCGTTGGAGCGTCGCCTGCCGGACCTCGTGACGACGGCCTGGTGGAAGGAGGAACGGGGGCAGCGGGTGTTCGTCGACTACAACCAGGCCTGCCGGGACCGGACCATCGCGGCGGCATACAGTCCGCGCCCGCTACCCGGCGCGCCGGTGTCGATGCCGGTCTCCTGGGACATGCTGGGGGCGGTGGACCCGGGCGACTTCACCGTACGAACGGTGCCGGGGCTGGTTGCCGGGCGGGAGGATCCGTGGGCGGCATACGGTTCGAGTGTCGGTGACCTCGGCCTGGCGATGCAATGGTGGGAGCGGGACACGGCGGACGGGCTCGGCGAGTTGGCCTTCCCGCCGGACTATCCGAAGATGCCGGGCGAACCGCCTCGCGTGCAGCCGAGCAGGAAGCGCTACGAGGATGGCGACTACGAGCCCGGGGGAGCGGGCTACCTGCGCGAGCATCCCGAACGTCCGCCGCGCGGGTAGTGCTTGCTGCCGCTGGCTCGTCCTGGGCGCAGTCCCCCGACTCCTCAGCGAACGTGAGGTTATCGGCCGGGGCCGAGCACATCGGCCAGATCGTAGGCCGGGGCCCGGTCGACCTGGTCGAGCAGACACGACTGTGGATCGCGGTCCGGGCGCCAGCGCAGGAAGGTGACCGCATGCCGGAAGCGGTGCCCCTCCATCTGGTCGAAGGCGACCTCCACGACCCGCTCGGGGCGGACCGGAACGAACGAGGCGTCCTTGCTGCTGGAGAAGCGGGAGCGGTCCGTCGCCGCCTCGACGGGTGCGCCCGCCTCGTCACGCACCACGAGCGGGGCGAACTCCTCGACGAGCGCGAGCCGGGTGGCCATCGGGAAGGCGGCGATCCCGCCCACCGGGATCAGGTGCCGCTCGCCGTTCCACTCCCCGTAGAGCCCGAGCAACAGCGACCCCACCCCTGCCCCGGACGTGTGCACCCGGTAGCCGAACACCACGGCCTCCGCGGTGCGCTTGTGCTTCACCTTGAGCATGGTCCGCTTCCCCGGCGTGTATGCCGCGTCCAAGGACTTCGCGACGACCCCGTCGAGCCCGGCGCCCTCGAACCGCTCGAACCAGTCCCGTGCCACGGCCGGGTCATCCGTGACCCGGGTCAGGTGAATCGGGTCGGCCGGTCCCAGGTGGCCCAAGACCTGTTCGAGAGCGTTGCGGCGGTGCCGGAACGGCATACCGAGCAGGCTGGTGTCCTCGAGGGCGAGCAGGTCGAAGCAGACGAGTTCCGCGGGGGTCTCGGCCGCAAGCCGCCGGATCCGCGACTCAGCGGGGTGGATTCGCTGGGACAGCCGTTCCCAGTCCAGCCGCTCGGCCCCCGGGTCCCCCGAGCGGACCACGATCTCGGCGTCCAGCACGCACTGCGAGGGCACGAGTCTCCGGACGTGTTCGATCACCTCGGGGAAGTAGCGGGTCAGCGGCTTGGTGCCCCGGCTGGCCAACTCGACCTCCTCGCCGTCGCGCAGGACGATGCACCGGAAGCCATCCCATTTGGGTTCGTAGACCAGGTCGCCGCCGACCGGGACGTCGGGGACCGCTTTGGCGAGCATCGGCTGGACCGGTAGGTCGATCGGTTGGCGCATCGCGCCATTGTGCGTCACTGTCACCGGTCCGGCCGGTTCAGCGACGGATCAGCCACCGTCCGATGAGGTCGCCGTCCGCCTCCACCAGGACATGCGGGTCCAGTCGCACCCGCTGGTCGAGCGCCGTGACGATGCGGAAGGCGTCGCCGCCGACGATGGTCGGCACGATGGTGAGGCACAGTTCGTCGACTTGGCCGGCAGCCAACAGCCGTCCGAGCAGGTGTGGCCCGCCCTCGGAGTGGATCCGCCGGAATCCCTTGGCGCGCAGGGCCGCCAACGCGTCCGGCAGGTCTACCTCGAGGCGGCCGGCGACGACGACCTGCTCGGGTCCGAGTGCTGAGCGCAGCTCGTTCAGCCGCGGGCAGGCCTCGTGCGTGATCGCCAGGACGGCGCCGGCTGGTGCGGCGAGCAGCCGCTCGGGCAACTCGCCGGAACGGGTGACCAGGGCGATCGGCAGCCTGGGGGCGTGGCCCGCGTCAGCGCGCAGGGCGGCATACTCCCTGTCCACGGTCAGCGGTCCGTAGCCCTCGATCCGCGCCGTCCCCGCCCCGATGACCAATACGTCCGACAAGGCCCGGAGCAGGTCGAAGACGATCTTGTCCGCGGGGGTGTTGATCGAACCGGACACCCCGTCGGGTCCGGTCGCGGCGCCGTCGAGGGTGCTCACCATGTTGACCCGCAGCCAGTCGCGGGCGTCGCTCGGCGGGGCGTATGCCGCGGCGAGGCCGCGCAGGTCCAGTTCGCCGCCGTAAGCGGACAGGGCCGAGGTGAGCTCGGCGGAGGCCAGCAACAGGCGCATGGGCGCAGTATGCGATGAGTCGGGGTGGCTTCGCGCGACGCAGACGAACTCGGTGTGGTGCGCCCAACGATTCGCGGCGTTACGGCAAGATGACCGCATGGCAAAGAGCAAGAGCAAGGGCGCCAAGAAGGCCGCCAAGAAGAAGGACTCCACGAAGGCTGTCAAGGTCGACCCGAAGCTCTCGCCGAAGGACGCCAAGGCCATCGCCAAGGGCAAGAAGAAGCAGCCCAAGGCCGTCTCCATCACGCCCGAACCCACCCCGGCTCCGCTGGCAGCCCCGCACGTCTACGACGTGCCGGTCGACGTCGAGCCGGTGGACAAGCACCTGCGTCCCGACGCGCCGATCAGCGAGATGTTGCGGGTGCGCCGTGGCTTCGTCCTCGCTGACTTCGACCCGTCCTCGACCCCGGGATTCGACGAGGGCCGCAAGGCTGGCGAGGAAGCGTTGGCGGCATACGCCCCGGAGATCGGGGAGTGGCAGGAGCGGCTCTTCGCCGAGACGAAGGGGGGCGGGCAGCGCAGCCTGCTCATCGTCCTGCAGGGCCTGGACAGTGCAGGCAAGGGCGGCATCGTCCGCCACGTCATGCGTAACTCCGACCCGGCCGGGATCAAGGCGACCGCCTTCAAGGCCCCGACCGAGGAGGAACGTCAGCACGACTTCCTCTGGCGGATCCGCAAAGCCCTGCCGGGCCCGGGGCAGATCGGGGTCTTCGACCGCAGCCACTACGAGGACGTGCTCATCACCAAGGTGCGCAAGCTCGTCCCGGCGGCCGAAGTGACCAAGCGCTACGCGATCATCAACGCCTTCGAGCGTGAAGTCATCGATTCGGGCACCCAGATCGTCAAGGTGTTCATGTACATCTCCCGTGACGAGCAGCGCGCCCGGCTCATGGAGCGGCTGGCGCGCCCCGACAAGCGCTACAAGTACACCCCCGGCGACACGGACAACCGCGCCTACTGGGACGACTACATGAAGGCCTTCCAGGCGATGCTCAGCCGCACGTCCACGGTGGCCGCTCCGTGGTACGTCATCCCGGCGAACAACAAGTGGTACGCGCGGTATGCCGTCCAGCAGCTCATCCTCGAGAAGCTGCGCGAGATGAGCCCGGACTGGCCGGTTCCGGACTATGACATCGAAGCCGAGAAGGCACGGCTCGCCGAGAGCTGACCCGAGGCACAGGGTCGCCGCCGCACGGGCTGTCGATCTGCGACTCGAGCGGACAGACCGGGGCTGGTTTGGACACGCCACGGTCTGTCCGCTAGTGTCTACTCCGCACCAGCCGGGGAAGTTACACCGATGGTGTTCCTGCGGACGTAGCTCAGTTGGTAGAGCGCAACCTTGCCAAGGTTG
>CAZNLX010000151.1:0-4717 GCA_964573925.1 uncultured Intrasporangiaceae bacterium | reverse complement strand
CAGCAGCGCAGCGGCCCGCCTCGCCATGATCTCCACCCCGGCCTCGCCACGGCGCCGAACCGCGGCCCGGGACGAGGGCGCCGGCACGATGACGATCCCGGTCCGGTCCGCCGCGGCGACGGCCATCGCGTCGGCGAGCAGGGGTGCCAGCACCCCACGCAGGTCGGCCCGGCCGCCGTCCTTGGCAGCGACGAGGGCCACGCGCAGCACGCCGTCGTAGCGGCCCGCGGCGACCACGGGAGGCATTCCGGGCGGGCACGGCGTCGGCGGCGTGAGACGCGGTCGCGGGAAGACCACCGCCGACACGTGCAGCGCGCAGGTTGGGCACCAGGAATGCCCGGGTGACCCGCAACCGCCGCATCGGGACGGGAGCACGAGGTCCATGAGGTCGGCCAGGACGCGCCGGACGTGACGATGCAAGAGCACCTGTCGAGCCTGGCGGCGACCTGCCAAGAGGGCCAGGACCCCTTGCCCAGGTGTGGACGGCGATGCCGGCGAACGGGAGGATGTGGACGAAGCGGGGCCCATTCCGGTCATTTCTCTCCCGAGGTCACGACGCCGGTGTCATCATGGGGGCGGCACGGGAGGCCTTCTCGGGGAGAAAGCCCGGACATCGGTGCGTGCACTTCTCACGACGGCGACCCGCTTGCGCCTGTCCATCGCGGCGGTCGTCCTCGTCGTCAATGCCCTGTTGGGCCGAGGCGGCGTCATGCTGCCCTGGGTGCTGCTCGTCGCCGGCCTGGATGTCGTCGTCGGTTTCGTCCTGACCCACGAGGACGTCCTGCTGCCGCACCGCACCCGACGAGCGGCGACCACGGCGACCGCCGTCGCGGCGGTCTGTGCCGGCCTGTCGCTCATCGCCGGCCCGGGCGCCTTGCCACTGTTGGTCATCCCCCTCTATCGGGCCGGAGAGCGTCGCGGACGGGGCGCCCTCACCCTCACCGCCGTCGCGCTGGCGATCGGTGCTGGCACCACCCAGGCCGTTGAGCCGGCTCGCGACCTCTCGCTGCCACAGGTCATGATCTGGGTGGCACTGGCCGTGTCGTTGGGCGTGCTGGCGGCCTGGGAGGCGCGCATCGACGCGCACTCCCCCGGGCACGACCCGGTCGCCGATGAAGCGTCGGTGCTGCTGGAGCGGCTGACCGCGCTCGCCGCGGGCCTCGAGGGTGGCCTGGACCAGACCGTCTTGGCCGAGCTCATCCTGGCCGAATTGCCCGATCGGCCGGGCCTGCGGGCCGTCGTGTTGGCCGGGCCGACCGGCGAGACCGCCGTTCCGATCGCGCTGCGGGGGGCCTCCCGGGTCCCCTGGCCGCAATCGGGGCCGGCTGGCAGCCGGGCCCTCAAGCGGGCCTGGGCCCAGGGCGAACCGGGCCACGACCTCGTCGATGGGCGGGGCGTGGTCGCCGTGCCCATCGTCGACGCCCGGGAGCAACCGATCGGGATGCTCGTCGCGGACTGGCCGGCCACCACTGCTCCGACCGACCTCGACATCGCCGCCGTCGCCGCCCCCGCTGCCGATCACGGCGTCGGCCTCGCTGTGGCGCTCGCCTACGCCCGGCTTCGCGAGCAGGCGGGGATCGACGAGCGCCGTCAGCTCGCCCGCGCCATGCACGACGGAATCGCCCAGGAGATCGCCGCGCTCGGCTTCCACCTGGACATGGCCCGGTATGCCGCGGAGCACGCCGGTGATTCGGTGGCCGGCGATCTGGCGGGGCTGCGCGCCGAGGTCGCCCGAATCCTGGCCGACCTGCGCAACGACATCACCGATCTGCGGGTCGGCCTGCGACCGGAACGTGGCTTGGGCGCAGCGGTGTCGGCCCGGGTTCAGCAGTTCGGGGCGACGACCGGAACCGTCGTCACCGTCGTGCTGCGTGAGACGGGATTTCGGCTTCCGGCAGCCACCGAGGTCACCCTCTATCGAGTGGTCCTGGACGTCCTTGCCGATGCGCAACGCCACCGGGCCAAGCATCTGGTGGTCCGGCTGGTCGTCGCCGCCCCACAGGTCGACCTGAGCATCGACCACGATGCCCCGAGCGGGCTAACCCAGGAACGGCTGCGCGAGCGCCTCGGCGACCTGGGGTGCGCTCTGACCGTCAACGTCGACAACGGTCTTCGCGTGCACGTCTGGACTCCCGAACGGGCGCCTGCCCAGGGCCTGGCCCCCGCCGGAATCCAGCGCCCCGCCGACCGGTCTGCCGATTCCTCGGTCGGAACGGCACGGTGGCTGCTGAAATGACGCCCGTGGAGCCCACCCGATGACCAGTCCTGTCCCCCCCACCCGAGTCGCGGGCCCGCTGGCCGCCTCCGCCCCGGCGTCCGGCCGGACCACGGTCATTCTCGTCGATGACCACGACATGGTCCGCCAAGGCATCGCCTCGTTGCTGACGCTGGACCGCAGCCTGCAGGTGGTCGCCCAGGCCGCCTCGCTCGCCGAAGGGCTGGCGCTGGCCCGGACCACGACTGCGGACGTGCTCATCGTCGACGTCTCCCTCGGCGACGGGTCGGGGTTGGATCTCGTCGCCGAGTTCCGGCGCCGTCACCCGGGGATGGGGATCGTCGTGCTGACCATGCACCAGGACGACGAGACGCTGCTCGGTGCCCTGGACGCCGGAGCGTCGGCGCTGATCCACAAGAGCGGCTCCGCCGAGGACGTCATCGCCGTCCTTCACCAAGCGGCCGCCGCACCGGACCGGTTCTCGGCCGTCGGGCTGGCCGAGGCGATCCGCCGCCGCTCGACAGCGGCGAGCGTTCGGCTCACCAACAGGGAACACGAGGTGCTTCGCGAACTCGCCGCAGGCGCTTCGGTGGCTCAGGTGGCCCGGGCGCTCTTCATGAGCGAGTCCACGGTCAAGACACACATCGCCAAGCTCTACGAGAAGCTGGGCGCCAACAACCGAGCATCCGCAGTCATGTCCGCCATCCGGCTCGGACTCATCGACGCCCCGCGATAGGTCACCGCAGAACCACGGCCACCCAGGTCGTCAGGAGCATCCCGGCCAGCACGGTGAACACCATCGTCGCGGCGAGCAAGAGTCGCCGTTCCCGGCGAAGTCTGGCCTGCCGGATCGGGTCCACGGCCAGGGCCGCCCGGGTCCTCATCGGGCCCCCGCGAGGAGCACGGCAATGATCCGGATCACCGCCGGACCCAGGATGACGACGAAGATGGTCGGGAAGATGCACAGGAGGACCGGGAAGATGATCTTCACCGGGACCTTCTGAGCCTTCTCCTCGGCCCGCTGCCGTCGGGCCACCCGCATCTCCTTGGCCTGCTCCCGCAGCACGTTCGCGATCGGCAGACCCAACCGGTCGGCCTGCACGAGCGCGCTGACGAAGGTCCGCAACTCCGGCACCCGCGCCCTCTCCCCCATCGCGGCAAAGGCGTCGGCTCGGGAGCGACCGATCTGGATCTCGGACAACACCCGGGCAAACTCACCCGCCACCGGTCCGCTCACCGAGCGGGCGACCTGCATGAGGGCGGCATTGAAGCCCTGCCCGGCCTCCACACACACAGTGAGCATGTCGAGCGCGTCGGCCAGACCCCGACGAAGTTCCTCCTGGCGACGCAGTCCCGCGTTGTAGACCAGCAGGTCCGGCAGGAAGAAGAGGCAGGTGCCAAGCCCGGCCATCCAGAGCAGTCCACGGATCGAGAACCCGCCCAGCAGGAGGCCGACAAGCAGCCCGACGATCAGCCCAGCGCCCTTGGCACCCAGCAAGGATTCGGTCGACCATCCGGGTGGGTTGCCGGCCTGGTCGAGCAGGCGGGCCAGCCGTTCAGTGGTGCCGCTCGGTGAGAGCCTGGCCCCCAGTGATTTCGTGTTGGCCAGGATCGGGACGAGAAGCCGATCCTTGGCCGGCAACTCGTTACGGCCGACCTCGTGACGGTCGATCCGGCGTTCGACAATGGCCAGGCTCCGTGCCACTCCGGTCGGCTCGCTGCGCGCGGTGGCCAGCAGGTAGACGACGATGGCCAGGGCGGCGCAGACCAGGACGATCGCCGCGACGAGCAAGATCATCTAGACCTCCACCTTGATCGCCTTGGTCATCCAAATGATCCCGATCGTCATGAGCAGCAGCGAGCCACCGATCATGATCCAGCCGAGAGTGGTGGTCCACAGCAGCGAGATGTAGGCGCGGTTGACGTTCACCTCGTAGATGAACAGGGCGATCGGCAGGGCCACGAGGATGTAGCCGGACAACCGGCCCTCGGCCGAGAGGGCGCGCACGTGCCGGTGCAGGTACTCTCGCTCACGCAGCGTCGCGGCCGTAGTGCGCAAGGTCTCCGCAAGGTTGCCGCCGACTTGGCGTTGGATCCGGATCGCCATCGCCGTCCAGCGCATGTTGTCGCTGTCCATCCGCAGCGCCATTCGTTCGATGGCGTCCTCGACGTCAGCTCCGATCCGGGTCTCTGCCATGACCCGGGCGAATTCCTTCGATGCCGGCTCGGCAACATCCCTGGCGACGGCATCCAGGGCTTGCGGCAAGGAAAAGCCGGTGGACAGGCTGGACGCGACAAGCATGAGGATGTCGGGCATCTGCCGTTCGAAGCGTCCGGCTCGCCGCTTGGCCAGGGCTCGAAGCAGGACGGCGGGGAACACCAGCCCGAAAATGGCCCCGACGACGACACCGAACACGGCGAGCGCACCGTCCCGGAACAGCACCATCCCGATGATCACCCCGAGCACGAGGGCGACCAGCCGCAGCACAGCCCATTCGCCGG
>CAZNLX010000150.1:0-4761 GCA_964573925.1 uncultured Intrasporangiaceae bacterium | reverse complement strand
ACAAGCTGCGGTATGCCGCGGGCAACTTCTACATCAACGACAAGCCGACCGGTGCCGTCGTCGGGCAGCAGCCGTTCGGCGGCGGTCGGGCCTCCGGCACGAACGACAAGGCCGGCGCTGCGCAGAACCTCATGCGGTGGACGTCGGTCCGCTCGATCAAGGAGACCTTCGTGCCGCCGACCGACTACCGCTATCCCTCGATGGGCTGATCGGCTCGGCGCCGCCGACTCGCGGTGCCGACCACCCCCATCCGGTATGCCGCCCGCGCACCTCGCGCGGGCGGCATACCGCCGCTTGGGGGTCGGTGCGTCGGGGTCAGGACTGAGGGTCGTCCTGCGGGACGTGGCCGAGCTCGGCCAGCCAGGCCAGCCCGACGCCGTACTCCTTGTGGATCCCGGAGATGACCGACGGGGCGGCGGCCGACTCGACCTTGCCGCCGACGAACGGGATGCTGGCCTTGAGGTTTCCCTCGATGACGACCTCGGTGCCGTCGTCGGCCGGCAGGACGCGAATGTCGCCCTTGAAGGCGATGGGCGCGGTGCCCATCGTGATCGAGACCTCGCCGATCCGGGTGCCGTGCAGGCCGGCCGGACCGTAGACGATCGTCTCGACGATGTCGATGCTGCGCCCGACCATCGAGCGGGCGAACTCGGGGAAACCGTCGGTCGGCATCTCCCGGTGGGTGATGACCGTCGCCCCATCGCTCTGCCGGGTGACCGACGCCGAGTGGCTCATCGCGTGCGTCGCTTGGCACACCTGGGAGTGGAAACTCTCGTCGGTCATCATCTCGAAGACGACCTCGATCGGGGCGGGGTAGGCGAGGGTCTCGGTGATCTGCATGGGTCCCGACATTACCGAGTTGCCGGCCGTGAGGTCGTCAGTGACCGGCTCTGGCCGTCGACGTCGCGGCAGCGAGCTCGGCCTGGGCACAGGCCAGCAGGCGGTTGACGTGGGCCCGGCTGCGGGCCACCGACGCGGCCAGCCGGTCGGCCTGGGCTTGCAGCGCAGGCCTGGCGGCCGCGCGCTGGGTGGCGACCTCGGCCGAGACGGGGCCGTAGGGCTCGCTGACGGTCCAGGCGTGCAGCACCAGCCCGGCCGCAGCGACTCGCTCCTGCAGCCGAACCAGGGAGCCCGCTGCGGTCGCCAGATCCTGGGCATGCACCTGCAGGCTCGAACCGACGGCGTCGAGTTGTCCGGTCGTCGCGTCGAGGACCCCGCCGAGTGCGCTGGGCCGGGGGACCTCGGCGCAGTGGGCGGCCAGCGCCGCGGCGCAGGTGCGCAGCACCCCACCGAGGTGTGACAACGACCCCGGATCGGCGCCGGTCAGTCCGCTCACCATGGGCGCAGCTCCGACCCATTGCCGAGCCGTGGCGTCAGATCGTCGGCCGACCGGACCGCTGACTCGGCGTTGGCTGCCCAGGCCGCGTCGGTCGGGTTGGCCAACTCGGCGATCGTCCGCAGGGCGTCGACCGCCTGCTCGACGAAACGGTCCAAGCCCTGCTGCACGAGCGGATCGCCGGTGAGCGGGTCCACCGAGAACAGCCGCTCGGCCGTCGTCGCGGCCACCTCGTGGATGCGCGCGAGGGTGCCCGGGGCAGCCGTCCGGGGGGTGGCTGGGTCAGGCCGCCGTCGGTCTCCAGTGGGCACGGAGCCCACGATAGACAGGTTCGGCGCTCGGGCCTCGACGTTGTCCCCAGCCCCCACCCGGGCCGTTCGCAAAGTCGGGAAAGTTGTCCCTGGGTCGAAGGTCCCGCGGAACTCGACCCCTCGTCTCACCTGCCGATACTCTCGGGGATGGGGCACAACGATGTGCCCACGTCGACGAGAAACGGGTTGAGCACCATATGACCACCTCGCTTGAGCAGTCTCGCGGCAACCTGCTGCGCAGTGCGGCAAGCCTGGCCCAGAAGGGTTCCGGAGATCCCGTCGAACCCTTGCTGGCGCGCTACTACCGGCACGTCTCGACCGAGGACCTGCTGACGCGGGCCCCGGAGGACCTGTTGGGGGCGGCCCTGTCCCATGTCGATCTCGCCCGGGAGCGTCCCGTCGGCACGGCGAACGTGCTCGTGGACAACCCGACGGTCGAGTCCCAGGGCTACGGCTCCGCGCACACCGCGATCCAGATCGTCACCGACGACATGCCCTTCCTCGTCGACTCGGTGACGATGGCGCTGACCCGACGTGGTCTGGCGATCCACCTGCTCGTCCACCCACAACTGGTGGTCCGCCGGGACGCCACCGGCCAGTTGGTGGAGGTCCTGGACACCGACACCGCTCCCGAGGGCGACTTCGGCGTCGGCGTCGAGTCGTGGATGCACATCGAGGTCGCCCGGATGAGCGAGGCGGCCGACCGCGAGGACCTGGCCACCGAGTTGAGCACCCTGCTCGGCAACGTCCGCGACGCCGTCGAGGACTGGCCCAAGATGCGCGAGCACGCCACCGAGCTCGCCACCGAACTGCGCACCGCGCCGCCGGCCGGACTGGACGGCGTCCAGATCGACCAGGGCATCCGCTTCCTCGACTGGCTTGCCGCCAACCACTTCACCTTCCTCGGCTACCGGCAGTACGTCCTGGGCACCGAGGGGACCGAAACGGTCCTGCACCCGGTCAGTGGCACCGGCCTCGGCCTGCTGCGCTACGACGCCGCCGGGTCCACCGCGTTCGCCCGGCTCAGCGCCCCGGCCCAGGAACGGGCCCGCGACCGCGAACTGCTCATCATCACCAAGGCCAACTCACGGGCCACCGTGCACCGTCCGGTCTACCTCGACTACGTCGGGGTCAAGACCTTCAACGCGGCGGGTGAGGTGACCGGGGAGCACCGCTTCCTCGGACTGTTCGCCGCGGCGGCATACACGGCCTCGATTATGGACATCCCGATCGTTGGCGACCGGGCCCGCGAGGTGCTGCGCAGCGTCGGCTTCTCCAGCGACAGCCACTCCGGCAAGGACCTGCTGCAGGTGCTGGAGAGCTACCCGCGCGACGAGCTGTTCCAGACCGACGCCGACACCCTGGCCCACATCGCCGAGAGCGTCGTGCACCTGCACGAGCGGATCCGCACCCGGGTGTTCCTGCGCAAGGACGTCTACGGGCGGTTCATGTCGGCGCTGGTCTTCATGCCCCGCGACCGCTACAACACCGCGGTCCGGCTGCGGATGGAGGCTTTGCTGCGCAAGGCATTCGGCGCCGAGAGCGTGGACTACACGACCCGGGTCACCGAGTCGCCGCTGGCCCAGGTCCACTTCGTCCTGCGGGTGCCCAAGGGCGCGCAGGTCAAGGACGTCGACCCGGCCGCCCTCGAGACCGAGCTCGTCGACGCGACCCGCACCTGGGACGAGGACCTGCTCGAGAGTGCCCGGTCCGAGCACGGTGAGGAGGCCGGAGCCCGCTTCGCCGCCCTCTACGGCAAGGCGTTCCCGGAGGCCTACAAGGAGGACTTCACCCCGCGGGTGGCCCTGGCCGACGTGCGCCGGATCGAGGCTCTGGACTCCGACGACGCGGTCGAGTTCAGCATGTATGCCGAGCCGGCCGGCCCGCGGGACGAGCGGCGGTTCAAGCTCTACACCCGCAGCCCGCTGTCGCTGACCCGGGTCCTGCCGGTCTTCACCCACATGGGGGTCGAGGTCACCGACGAGCGGCCCTACGGCCTGCGCCGCGCCGACGGGGTCAACGTCCACGTCTATGACTTCGGCTTGAAGGCCAGCTCCGCGGCCCTCTGGGGCGAGGGCGCCGAGCGCGAACCTTGCCGCCAGCGGTTCCAGGAGGCCTTCGGGGCGACCTGGGCCGGGCGCGCGGAGTCCGACGGCTTCAACGCCCTGGTGCTGCAGGCCGGGCTGGACTGGCGCGAGGTGCTCGTTCTGCGGGCGCTGGCCAAGTACCTGCGCCAGACCCAGGCCACCTTCTCCCAGGACTATGTGGAGAGCGCACTGGTGGCCAACGCGGGCATCGCCCGGGACCTCGTCGAGTTGTTCGCGGCTCGTTTCGATCCCAGCCGGTATGCCGGTCTCCCGGGCCCCGAGCGCACCGAGGCCGCCCAGGCGGTCATCGAGCGGATCACCGACGCCCTGGTCTCGGTGCAGAGCCTGGACCACGACCGGATCGTGCGGGCCTTGTTGGCGATCGTCATGGCTGCGATCCGCACCAACCACTACCAGGTCGATGCGGAGGGCAACCCCAAGACCTACCTGTCGATCAAGCTCGACCCCAAGGCGATCCCGGACCTGCCCGCGCCGCGGCCGATGTTCGAGATCTGGGTCTACAGCCCGCGGGTCGAGGGCGTGCACCTGCGCTTCGGCAAGGTGGCCCGTGGTGGTCTGCGCTGGAGCGACCGGCGCGAGGACTTCCGCACCGAGGTGCTCGGCCTGGTCAAGGCCCAGATGGTGAAGAACGCGGTCATCGTCCCGACCGGGTCCAAGGGGTGCTTCTTCCCCAAGCAGCTTCCGGACCCCGCGGTCGACCGGGACGCGTGGCTGGCCGAGGGGAAGGCGGCATACCGGATCTTCATCTCCGGCTTGCTGGACCTCACCGACAACCGCGTCGGCGGGGACATCGTCCCGCCGGCCGGCGTCGTGCGGCACGACGCGGACGACTCCTACCTCGTCGTCGCGGCGGACAAGGGGACGGCCTCGTTCTCGGACATCGCCAACGCCAAGGCGCAGGACTACGGCTTCTGGCTCGACGATGCCTTCGCCTCGGGCGGGTCAGCGGGCTACGACCACAAGGGCATGGGCATCACCGCCCGCGGCGCCTGGGAGTCGGTGAAGC
>CAZNLX010000149.1:0-4810 GCA_964573925.1 uncultured Intrasporangiaceae bacterium | reverse complement strand
ACACTGGTGGCGTGAGCGCGACCGTCCCACCCGGCTGGCCCCAGGGTGTCCCGCCGGCCGGGGCCCCTGGCTGGACCGACCGCGCCGTGGGCTGGTTGCTGGACCGGTGCCCGGCCGACTACCGGCGTTACGTCGGCCTGCGCAAGAACCCGCTCGCCCTGGCCTGGCTGGCCCAACGGCATCTCGCCGGGGAGATCACCGTGCTGCGCCAGGCCTACCGTGACGTCCGGGTGGAGGTCGGCCCGCACGTCACGCCCGAGGCCCTGGCCGAGATCCTCCTGGCCATCGAGGCCGAGGGGCTGCGCCTGGTGGCCGACCGGCGCAGCGCCGAGCTGATCCACGAAGCGCTCAGCGGGAAGGTCTTCATGCCCCGGCTCTAGGGCCGGGCTGACCGCCCGGCCACCCCGACGATCGCGGCGCGAGCGGGTCGCTCAGAGGGTGAGGGCCGGCGGGTCGTAGCGCGGTTGGTAGATCATGATGGCCGGTCCGCCGGGGATCATCACTTCGGTGGTCAAGCCCCAACCGTCGTCGCGGATCGGGCGCAGCGTGTCCACCCCCTTGGCGGCCAGCCGGGCGACGGTCGCGGCAAGGTCGTCACACACGAACGAGAAGTCCAGGCCCGGCGCCGTGGTCCACCCGGACTCGTCGCTCGTGGGGTGGACGCCCAGCTCGCTGGGGCCGGACTTGAAGATGAGCCAACCACCTCCGGTGTCCACATGGGGCCACTCGAGGACGTCGCGGAAGAACGCCCGCGCGGCCTCCGGGTCGTCGGCATAGACGAGGGTGTGCACAGCGGTGAACATCCTCGGAGGCTACCCCAGGCATGCCGCTCGGCTCACTCCTTGCCGCCGGTGCCGACCCGCGTGAACTAGACTCGAACGACCCTCGAACGCCGGAAGGACGCCTTCGTGGCCCTGCTCGACTCCATCCACGGACCAGCCGACCTGCGTAGGCTCCGGCCCGACCAATTGCCCGCTCTGGCCCAGGAAGTCCGGGACTTCTTGGTCAATGCCGTCACCCGCACCGGGGGCCATCTCGGCCCGAACCTCGGGGTCGTCGAGTTGACGATCGCCATCCACCGGGTCTTCGAGTCCCCGAAGGACACGATCGTCTGGGATACCGGGCACCAGTCCTACGTGCACAAGCTGCTCACCGGCCGGCACGACTTCGCCAAACTGCGCTCGAAGGGGGGGCTCTCCGGCTACCCCAGCCGCAGCGAGTCCCCACATGACGTCGTGGAGAACTCACACGCCTCGACGGCGCTCTCCTGGGCCGATGGGATCGCCAAGGCGCGTCGGCTACGGGGCGAGACCGACCGGCATACCGTCGCGGTGATCGGTGACGGCGCGCTGACCGGCGGAATGGCCTGGGAGGCCCTCAACAACATCGCGGCCGAGAAGGACCTGCCGCTGGTCATCGTCGTCAACGACAACGCCCGCTCCTACGCCCCGACCAAGGGCGGGCTCGCCGACCATCTGGCGACGTTGCGGACCAAGCGGGTCTACGAGAACGTCCTCGACTTCGGCAAGACCACGCTGTCGCGGACGCCGGTCGTCGGCGGGGTGATGTACGACGCCGTTCACGGCCTCAAGAAGGGTCTCAAGGACGTTCTCTCGCCCCAGGGCATGTTCGAGGATCTCGGCCTCAAGTACGTCGGCCCGGTCGACGGTCACGAGGAACAGGCGGTGGAGCACGCCCTGCGCAAGGCCAAGTCGTTCGGTGGGCCGGTCATCGTCCACGTCATCACGAAGAAGGGCAAGGGCTACGGGCTGGCCCGGGCGAACGAGGCCGACCGATTCCACGCCGTCGACCGGATCAACCCCGAAACCGGATTGCCGCTGCAGGTCAAGGGCCGGATCTGGACGGACGAGTTCAGCGACGCGATCGTCCGGGTGGGGCAGCGGCGGCCGGATGTCGTGGCGATCACCGCGGCGATGCTCATCCCGGTGGGTCTGGAGGAGTTCGCCCGACGCTTCCCCGAGCGGGTCTTCGACGTCGGCATCGCCGAGCAGCACGCCCTGACGATGGCCGCGGGACTGGCGTATGCCGGTCTGCATCCAGTGGTCTGCGTCTATGCCACCTTCCTCAACCGGGCCTTCGACCAGTTGCTCATGGACTGCGCTCTGCATCGGGCCGGCGTCACGGTGATCCTCGACCGGGCCGGGGTGACCGGCACCGACGGTGCCTCGCACAACGGCATGTGGGACATGACGATCGCCGGCCTCATGCCGGGTGTGCGGGTGTGTGCCCCGCGGGATGCCGCCGAACTGGACCGAGCGCTGGACGAGGCCGTCGCTGTCGCTGACGCGCCCACGGTGATCCGCTTCTCCAAGCAGAACCCGCCCGCCCCGCTACCCGCGTTGCGTGAGGCAGGAGCCGTCGACGTGCTGCGTGACCCCGAGCCGGGCCAGGACGTCGACCTGCTCATCGTCGGGGTCGGCGAGATGGCGACGACAGCGATGGCGGTCGCCGAGAAGCTCGCCGCAGACGGACTGGGCGTCCAGGTCGTCGACCCCCGCTGGTGTGTCCCGGTGAGTCCCGACCTCGTCAGGCTCGCCGCGGGCGCCAAGACCGTAGCTGTTGTCGAGGACAACCTCGTCGTGGGTGGGGTGGGTTCGCAGGTCACCCAGGCGCTGCGCGAGGCGGGGCTGCCCGTGCCCTGCCAGGTGCACGGCATACCGAAGCGGTTCCTCGGGCACGCGTCCCGAGGCGAGATCCTCGAGGAGATCGGGCTCACCCCGGATGCGATCGCCGATCGGATCGCCGGGACAATGGCCCCATGACGTTCTTCGTGCACGACCTGACGGCGGCAGATGTGCCTGCCGACGCGCCGGTGGTCATCGCCGTCCACGGCATCACCGCCAACGGACTGTGCTGGCCGCGGCTGTCCACCGAACTTGGCCGTCGCCACCCAGGGGTGCGGGTGCTCGCCCCCGATCTGCGTGGGCGCGCCTGTAGCCCGGCTGCAGCCGATCACGAAGGCCTTGCGGTGCACGTCGGGGACCTGGTCGACCTGGCCCGGCGGCAGACGCGGCCGCCGGTCTTCCTGGGGCACTCGATGGGCGCCTTCGTCTGCGCCTTGCTCGCGGCCGGGCACCCCGACGTCGCCGCGGCGGGGGTCGTCCTCGTCGACGGTGGGCTGTCCTTCCCGATCCCGGCGGGGGTGGACATCGACGCGGTCCTGCAGGCGGTTCTCGGCCCGTCGCTGGCCCGGCTCTCGATGACCTTCGCCGGCGAACAGGAGTTGCTCGACTTCGTGTCGACGAATCCGGCGCTCGGTGCCCTGTTGGCCGGTCCGCTGGGCGATGCCGGCCGGGACTACCTGCGCCACGACATCGTCCGCGGGGAGGACGGCCTGGTCCGCAGCTCCTGCTCGTATGCCGCGGTGCGGGCCGACGGGCGCGACATCCTGGCTCACCCGGACCTGCCCGGTGCGGTCCGGACGGCGGTGGACGCCGGGGTGCCGATGGAGTTCCTCTGGGCCCGGCGAGGGCTGTTCGACGAGCCGCAGGGCATGTACGACGAAGGCCGGCTGGCCGGCCTCGGATTGCCCGAGGCGCTGCGGGTGACCCACGTGCCGGACACCAATCACTTCAGCATCGTCTTCGGCGATGAGGGCATCGCCGCCATCTGCGACGCGCTGGGGCGAATGCTCAACCGATGACCCGGTAGGGCGGCATACTTCCGGGATGACCGCGATACCCGTGAGCAGGGGCGAGGGCACCCACGAGGACCCATGGCGGCTCAAGACCCCGCCGCTCAGTTCCGACTTCACGATGCATCGTGATGTCCGGGACGGCGTGGACGTCATCGTGTGCACGGTCGGCAAGACCGTCCTGCTCTACGACGCGCGGTGCATCGAGGATCTGCACGCCATGCTCCTGGGGCACGGGGACTGGATGGAGCTCGGCTCGGCGGATGAGCAGAAGCCGGCCAAGGACGGGACCGTCGAGGCCTGGGGGCGTTCCGAGAGCAACCCGATTGGCGGCTGGTACGGGCTGAAGAAGGGCCTGCGGGGGCGGTTCGGGATGTACGTACCGCCCTTGTTGGAGCACCTCGGCCTGGCCGAACTCGAGCACCTGCCGCGCAACAACCGGATGCGCGCCCGAACCTGATCCGACCTGAGGGGGCTGATCGAACCCGTCGCGTAGCCGCGGCCGGTCGGCGTCAGATGTCCCGGAACACCTCGATCGTCGCGCCGAGGGCGTTGAGCCGGTCGGCGAGATCTTCGTAGCCACGGTTGATGACGTAGACATTGCGCAACACGGAGGTGCCCGGCGCCGCGAGCATCGCCAGCAGGATGACCACGCCGGGACGCAGCGCCGGTGGGCACATGACCTCGGCCGCGCGCCACTTGGTCGGGCCGTCGATGAGCACCCGGTGCGGGTCGAGCAACTGCACCTTGGCCCCGACCTTGGTCAGCTCGGTGAGGTAGATGGCGCGGTTGTCGTAGACCCAGTCATGCAACATCGTCGTGCCCTCGGCCATCGCACCGATGAGGGCGAAGAACGGCAAGTTGTCGATGTTGAGCCCGGGGAAGGGCAACGGGTGGATCTTGTCGATGGGGGCCTTGAGCGGACCGGGGATCGTCGTGATGTCCACCAGCCGGGTGCATCCGTTCGCGGACACGTACTCCGGGGTCATGTCCACCCGCATCCCCATGCCCTCGAGGGTGGCCAGTTCGATCTCCATGAACTCGATCGGGACCCGGCGGATGGTGAGCACCGACTCGGTGACGACGGCCGCGGCGAGCAGCGACATCGCCTCGATGGGGTCCTCGCTGGGGGAGTACTCCACGTCGACGTCGATG
>CAZNLX010000148.1:0-4831 GCA_964573925.1 uncultured Intrasporangiaceae bacterium | reverse complement strand
GAGGACACTCACTAAATTCGTGATGGCCGTGCCTCAAACAGGTTGACAGGTTCCGCGATTCGCGAGCCGAGGACCTGACTGCGGGACTGATGCGCGGAAGACTCGGGGCTCACAGCGGTAGTAAAGCATTACGACCTCGCTGGGGGCAGGCCGGTCCCTGAAGGACTGCTCGGTGGCACTCGGCTGGATCGATGTCACGCAACCCGTCCGGCGTGCGCCGTTCCCGGACTTCAGAGCCCGTGGGCCCGCATACACCTCGCTGATGTCGACCCTATGCGGCCTACCGACGCGTGGAAAGCTTCGCTGTGGCGCGGCTGGCGCGGACCCGCTGACCGTACATCTGCATCTGCGCGAACTGTTCGCTGACCTCGTAGGCCGCTGCGACCCTGGCGTTATCCCAGTCGTCAAACGCCATCCGCTCGGCCGCCTCCAGTGGGATCAGGAGCTCACCGGCGAGGAATGTCGCCTGCTTCTCTTGCGTGTTGTCGAACTGTCGCGTGTGGTCCTCGGCCATGACCACGTCGGAAAACGTGTGCTCCAAAAGGTGGTGGCCAAGTTCGTGGGCCAGGGTTGAGCGCCGTCGCACCCAAGAGTGGCTGTCGTTCTCAATGATGATCCGTGCACTGCCCAGCGGCACCAGTGCGGCTGACCAGGCGCGGCTTCGTCCGTTCAGAAAGTGGGCAACCGCCGCGACGCACCCCTGGTCGTCGAGCGTTGACACCGGATAGACGGCGATCCCGTGCTCTTTGCACAGGAGGTATGGGTCGAAAGGGTCGCGCGGGCCCAGGCCGAGAGCGGCGCGTTCCTCGCGTGCCACCTCCCTCATCAACGCCTGGGTCCACCGCATCCGATCAGCCGTCCTGCGCGGCCCGCTCGGAGCGGAAACGTCGTGCGGCAGCGGTGATCAGGTCCTCGAGGTACCTCACGTCGTCCGCATCGAGATCGCGGCGGGCACGCAGTAGCGGAGCAAGCGCCGCTAGCAGTTCCGGTTCATCGTCGGAGGACTCGCCAGGAATTTGGTAGAAGCTCTCTGCGGGCAGCCGCAGCCAAGACGTCATCGCCGCGAACGCGGTCACATCAGGCTTTAGGCCGTTGGCCATCCGCGACATCGTCGAGGGGCTGACGTTGAGCTCCTTCGCCAGGGCCCTCCATGACAGACCCCGCTCGGAGCGCGCGGCATCTAGCGCAGCGTGCAGTGTCCTCACGTCGACGTTGGTTGCGATGTCCATGGGCGCCTCCTGAGTCGAACGATGCTCTACATGTCGAACGTGTCTGATACTGTACAACTGCTCGAAAAGTCGAGCAGCGAACGATGAGTGGCGCGCTCCCGTTCGCCCGAAATCGCGCATAAGGAGACCAAGATGACCACGAACGAGTCGATAAGAACGATCACCCTCATCGTCAACACCCGGCCCCACCCGTGGCGCGAGAAGAAGATCAGCTACGAGCAGGTAGTCCAGCTCGCCTACCCGGGTCAGGTGCCGACCGACGACGTGACCTTCACGGTCCGATTCACTCGCGGACAGGGTGGGCACGGCAGTGGCACCCTCACCCCCGGCCGTGATACTCCTGCCAAGGAAGGGATGGTCTTCGATGTCATCCGCACCGTTCGCTCGTGACCCCGACCTCGCACGCCTCCTCGACGACGGCTACGACGTCACGATCGTCGCGGGCCACGTGCTCGTGAAGCACATCCCGTACGTCACCGCGGCCGGGAGTGTCGAGTACGGATTCCTGACGTACCCGGTCACCGTGGCCGGCGACGCGATATTGCCACAGTGTGCGCACGAGATCTGGTTCGGCGGGGCCCACCCCCACAGGGCTTCCGGCACGCCGTTGTCGATGGCCTCGGCAAACCCTCGTACCGTGACGAATGGCATCGATGCGGCGTTTATGCTCTCCAGCAAACCCCAACCCGAAGGTGCCTACCCCGACCAGTACACCAAAGTGACTGCCTATGTCCGCATCCTCAGCCACGAAGCCCTGGCCGTGGACCCGACGGTGACGGCCACCCCCGGCGGGTCATGGGCCGAGGTCGACGATGACAGCCCATTTGTGTACCGCGATACCGCAACCTCGCGTGCCGGACTCGCCGCGCTTACCGCACGCTTCCACGCGCACCGCGTGGCAATCGTCGGGCTTGGCGGCACTGGGAGCTACATCCTCGACCAGGTCGCCAAGACCCCTGTAGCCGAGATCGTGCTGATTGACGGCGATCACTTCGAGAACCACTCCGCCTTCCGTGCCCCGGGGGCTGCCACCTTCGACGAGCTCCGGGCGCACCCGCTTAAGGTCGACTACTACCGCGACCACTACTCGGCGATGCACCGTGGCATCACTGCTCACGGCGCCTTCCTCGATGAGGACAACCTCGACCTGCTCTCGGGGGTGAGTTTTGCCTTCCTTGCCTCAGATGACGCAACCATGAAGCCACCTGTCATCGCGTGGCTTGAGGCACGCCAAGTGCCGTTCATCGATGTCGGCATGGGCGTGGAGGAGGTCGACGGACGCCTCACTGGCCTCCTGCGCACCACCACGAGCGCTCCAGGCGCCCGCGACCACATCCGAGCCAACGGAAGAATTCCCGCCGGCGCAGCTGCACCCGGCGAGGACGACTACAGCCGCAACATCCAGGTGGCCGACCTCAACGCCCTCAACGCCCTCCTCGCAGTCATCCGCTGGAAGAGGTACTTGGGGTTTTACGCCGATGGCACGGCCGAAGGGTTCTCCACCTACTCGATCTACACCAACGACATCGCCAATGAGGACCGTCCTTGACCGCACCCGCAGGTCGACTTGACCCAGAGTTCGTGGACTCTTTCCCGGATGACATGCGATCAGGAGTGCTCTACATCTCGTTGCGGTTCAACACCTGTGGTCACCTTTGCGCCTGCGGCTGTGGAGAGGAGGTCGTCACACCGCTGTCCCCGGCACAGTGGAACTTCACTTACGACGGGGTCGACGTCTCGCTGTCCCCTTCTGTCGGAAACTGGGCACTGCCATGCCAGTCTCACTACTGGATCCATCGGGGCAAAGTGCGGTGGTCCTCGGCTTCCACCCCAGATCAGATCGCCCGGGCCCGGGCCGCCGACCAGCGAGACCTGCGCCGCCACACAGCCCAGAGCCGGCCCAAGAACTCGGTCGTGGCAAGGCTGCGTGGCCTAATGACTCGTGATCGAGGGTGAGCATCGACGGACCTGAGTCGTCTGGTCCGCGAAGGAATGCTGTGTCCCGGGATTGACCTGAATGGCCCGAGCCGGTCCGAGGACTTGGTCCGACGCTGGTGCGTCATACAGTCACGCGACGGTTCGCGGCTCGTCGCGATCAGGTGTCAGTATCCTCTTTGTGCGCAGCATCGAAGAACTGACAGACGCGATCCGAAGCAGGGCAAGCAAGACACAGTTCCGCGAGGCGATGCGGGCGTACTCCGTCGGCGCCCACCGAGCAGCCACGATCCTGCTGTGGACCTCGGTCATGCAGGACCTCACCGACAAGCTGCGGGTCCTTGCAGACTCCGGCGACGCGGCGGCGCTTTCACATATGGCAACCGTCGATGCGGCTCGTGACGCGAAAGACGTCCGAACCATGCAGGCATTTGAGAATGGTCTTCTGGAGGTCGCCACAACTGAATTCGAGTTCTTGACCCCTCGTGAGGCACAGGAACTCCGTCGCCTAGGGGATGATCGCAATCTTTGTGCGCATCCCTCCTTCCATGGTGATGCTGAGGAGCCTCCCAAAGTCACCGGCGAGCAAGTTCGCGCGTATGCCAGACTCGTGGTCGATGCCGCTCTTTCGCAGCCACCCATTGTCGGTAAGGCTCTCGTCGCCCGATTCACCGCCGACACGCAGAGCGACTCGTGGCCAGACGAACTACTTGCTGACTTTCTGAGGACGCGCTACTTCGACCGCGCCCGCAGCGGAATCATGCGGAACATCATGGAGGTTGCGGTAAAGGCGGCAATTCGACCGCCAGACGGGGACAACAGGGTTGCTGGCCGTTGCGTCGCCGCGATCCGCGCAGCGTCTGAGATCGATGAAGACCTCGTGATGGGCGCCATCGCTGGGGTCCTAGCCAAGTGGCGCGACCACATGTCTGACGCCGATCTGGTCCGGACGGTTGGAGCGATCGGTGCCTTCAAGCCGACCTGGACGCACCTAGGGGGTGAGAATGTCGCTAGGGTCAAGACGCTCCTACGAACAGCGTCAATGGACACCCTGATCGACGGCCGCGCTTTTGCGTCCGGACCTCCCTCTGACTCGACAGTGCTCGAGACCTACCGTGGGGCAGTTAACCGTCTAACGGACGACCACCTCGAGATGATGACCCGGAAGCCCTACCCCAAAGCGCAGTGGGTTCCTCGGATCCTCGGTCTCATTCGGGGTGTCGCGTCGTGGCGAGAGGGCGAGCGAGTAATCAGAATGCTCATAAGCGTCGCAGACGGGCTGACGCTCGACGACATCCGTGTAGTCGCTGCGAAGTTCGTAGAGAACGACCAGATCCACCATGCGGCGGATGTCCCGCAATTGCTGGAGCTTCTCGTCGAGCGCACCACTCGTATACCCGGGGCAGAGGTTGTGTGGCGCGAGGCTCTCGATGAGTATGTCGGGGCGCGAGAGCCTGTCCCCGACGGGGTGGATTGGTACGACTACTCAGCGGCACGGGCAGCCTTGGAGTGGCCTTCAACGGGCGGGCCGTCCGAGGCACCGTGATCGGCACTGATGTCTTCAAGGCGCCGAGGTCCGGCGTGCAAGCGGGCGTCACGCGCGGCCAGGGGATGAACCGTGCCGGGTTTGGTGGAGGGTCTTGACCTCTTCAGGGAGGCTGGAGTCA
>CAZNLX010000147.1:0-4867 GCA_964573925.1 uncultured Intrasporangiaceae bacterium | reverse complement strand
CCACCCGCGGATCGAGCCGGAGATCGTCTTCGTGTTGCGCGACCGGATCGAGGGACAACTGCGCTCCTTCGCCGAGCACGTCAGCGAGGACGCCGGGCTGCGCGCGCGCCTCGACGGGTATGCCGCGGACCTGACCACCTTCTTCGTCGACCGTTACGGCGACGAGCTCATGACGGTCATCAGCCACACGATCGAACGGTGGGACGGGCGCGAGACGGCCGAGAAGGTCGAGTTGCACGTCGGCCGAGATCTGCAGTTCATCCGGATCAACGGGACGATCGTCGGCGGCCTCGTCGGTGTGCTCATCCACACCCTGACGGTGCTCCTGGGCCACTGATCGACGCCCGGCTCGGGCACCTTGCTAGCGTGAAGGGGTGCCACGACCTGGCGCGCAGGTGCGCGCGCCGTCACGCGCACGTCGGGGAGAGCTCTGGACGCGGCGCGCCCTCGTCGTGGCCTGTGCGGGCCTGCTCACGCTCGGGTGCACTGCGCCAGCGCCGTCCGCACCCCCGGCATCGCCCGCCGCCAGTTTGCCCGCCGCCAGTTTGCCCGCCCCCGGCTCGGTCACCACGAGTCCCGGCCCACCGCCCCCGACCGGCGCCAGCCCGACCACGGCCGACACCTCAGACGGTGAGCGCGGCCGACCGGGGACCGAGGACTTCTGGCCCACGCAGGCCGCGGCGCCGGGGGAAGTGTCCGGATACGTCAGCCCACCGTCGCTCGCCCCGGGGGGCCGCCTACAGATCCGGGTCGCGACGTCCGCGCCGACGGTGCGGATCGCGGCATACCGGATCGGGGCGTATGCCGGTGGGCGCGGACGGCTGGTCTGGTCGACCGAGGTGGCCGGTCGCCGTCAGACCGCACCGGATGTCATCCCCGCGACCCGCACCGTCGTGGCCCGTTGGGAGCCGGTGGCGCAGGCGGACACCACCGGTTGGCCGCCGGGGTTCTACCTCGTCACGATGACGGCCGGCAGTGGCGGGCAGTGGGTGACTCCACTCGTCGTGCGTTCGCCCCGCACGGCCGGGCGGGTGGTGCTCACGGCACCGCTGGCCACCTGGCAGGCCTACAACGATTGGGGCGGGCGCAGCCTCTACCACGGGGCCGGCGGCCGGGTCGACTACGCCGGGCGCAGTCTCGCGGTGTCCTTCGACCGGCCCTACCCGAGCCCGGGCGCGGGGGAGTTCCTCTACGGTGTGCTGCCCTTCGTCGTCGTCGCTGAGAGCGCCGGGATTCCGCTGGCCTATCTCGCCGATACCGACCTGCACTCCGATCCGCAGGCCCTGGACGGTGCCCGTGGGCTGGTCTCGATCGGTCACGACGAGTACTGGACCCGGCAGCGGCGTGATCGGGTGACCGCCGCCCGGGATCGGGGGACGAACCTACTGTTCACCGGGGCCAACGCGATGTATTGGCGGATCAGGCTCGAGCGGGGGATCGTCACGGACGACCCGACCGGCCTCGTTGTGGGCTACAAGGACGCAGCGGCGGACCCCTTGGCTCGGCAGCGGCCGGCGGAGGCCACGGTGAAGTGGAAGGACGAGCCGTCGCCCGAGCCGACCCAGTCCTTGTTGGGCACGCGCTACGAGTGCTTCCCGGTCGAGGCCGACTGGACGGTCACCGATCCGGCCTGGTGGGGCTTCGCAGGGACGGGGGTGGTTGCCGGGACTGCCTTCCCTCGGCTCTTGGCCGTCGAGGCCGACCGGGTCTACCCGGGGGGAGCCGCCCCCTCGCCGATGGAGATCGTCGCGCACACCCGATACTCCTGCCAGGGCCGCCCGACCTCGGCGCAGGCCGTCTACTACACCAGCCCGTCCGGGGCGGGGGTGATCAACCTCAATTCGCTGCGCTGGACCTGTGCCCTGGACCGGGGTTGTCGGGACGGCGAGCTTGACGAACGGACGACCGAGTTCACCACTCGGGTCACTCGCACCCTGGTCACGGCCATGGCCCAGGGACCGCTCGGGCGGGCGCACCCGGCCCGGGATACCGTCGCCGACTTCCACCTGCCCAGCCAACGAACGGTGTACCCGGGGTGACCTCGTGGGCCCGGTTCGGGGCGCCGAGCGGTATGCCGTTCCGGGCTGGCGGGGCTGTGGGCCGGGAATGGGGATTGTCGGAGGTCGGTGCGAGACTGACCGGATGCAGGTGAGCGCTTATCGCGACGTGACGGCGCTGCCCGCCGCGCGTTCCGTCCTGCTGCTCGGCTTTCTGGTCCGGATGCCGATGTTCTGCACCGGGATCGTGCTCACCTTGCACGTGGTCTCGACACTTGGCAGGTCCTACGGTGAGGCCGGCCTGGTGTCGGCGGCCTTCACCATTGCCCTGGCCGTGTCCGCCCCGTGGCGCGGCAGGCTGTTGGACCGGCACGGATTGCGCCGGGTCGTCGCACCGTCCATCCTCGTCACCGGCCTGGTCTGGACCGCCCTGCCCTTCCTCCCGTATGCCGTGCTGCTGCCGGCCAGCGCCCTGGGTGGGTTGTTTGCAGTGCCGAGCTTCTCGATCCTGCGCCAGGCGCTTATCGCGGCGGTCCCGCAGGAGCGGCGCCGCACCGCCTTGTCGTTGGACTCGGTGCTCACCGAGCTGTCCTTCATGATCGGCCCGGCTATCGCAGTCTGGGCGGCGGCCACCTATGACACCCGGTGGGTGCTCGTCGTCCTGGCGGTGCTCAGTCTCTTGGCGGCGTTGGCGCTCTACGCCGTGGATCCGCCGATGCGCGCCGCTACCCCGCTGGTAGCCGGGGAGAGCTCCGGTCCGGACGCGGTGGAGCCCTCCACTGCCGCTGCCGCCGCGGCTTCGGCGCCTCGCCGCCGCAGCGCGTCCTGGGCCAGTCCGGGCGCCGTGGCCGTGCTAGGCGCGGCGGCCGCGTGCACCGTCGTGCTCGGTGGCACCGATGTGTCGATCGTCGCCGCACTGCGGGCCACCGCAGACGCGGCGGCGATCGGCTGGGTGCTCAGCGTCTGGGCTGCCGGGTCACTGGTCGGTGGCCTGGTCTACGGAGCCTGGCACCGGTCGATCTCGGTGTTCTGGCTGCTCGGCGGCCTCGCCGTCTCGACCATCCCGGTTGCCTTCGCCGGGAACCTCGGCTGGCTCGTCGTCCTGCTCTTCGTCTGCGGCCTGTTGTGTGCCCCGACGATCACCGCCACGGTGGACCATCTCTCCCGCCTCGTCCCCGAGGACTCCAGAGGTGAGGCAATGGGCTGGCACGGCTCGGCGATGACCGCCGGCCAGGCGGTGGGCGCCCCCTTGGCGGGCTTCGCCATCGACCACGGTGGGTGGGGGTGGGGCTTCGTCTCCGTCTCGCTTGTCGGCCTCGCCCTGGCCGTCGTAGGCGGGACTGGTGAGCAGGTCTGGCGTGCCCGGGCTCGCCGGCCCGTGCCGGTGACGACCGCATAGCGCTCGGGCGGCTCGGAGTCCGGGCCAGCGATGCACCTGCACACGCTTGGGGGCATCAGGCGCGGCCTTGGTTCGAAGAGGATGGGTAGTTCTCCCCCCAACGGCGGGCGGGGGAGTTCTCCCCATTCCGCGGCCGGTCGGGCCCCCGTAGCTTGCTCAACGCAGCACCACCCCGAGGTCAGTCCGACCCACGGGCGCGGCAGACCACTTCGCCTCGACACTCGGGGAGAAGTCGACACCTGTTCAGGAGGATGTCGTGCGAACCAGCCCATCACGGCGCACCCCGGCAATGGCGATGACCACTCTGGCCCTCGTGGCGGTCACCCTGGCCGCATCCCCGATCGAGGCCCAGCCGCGTCGACGGGCCGAACCGGCTCGTGCCCTCACCAGATCGCCTTCCCGGGATCGGATTCCCGGGCGGCCGACTCGTGCCGCCCCGGTCCGGCGCCGTCGACCGAGATCGAGTCCTTCCGGTCTTGGGCGCTGAACTCGGCCAACTGGAATTCGTCCACGCCGTCCGGAGAGCCCGGCATCGATGCGGACGCCACCTACGGTGCCCAGTGCGCTGACCTCGGTATCGCTTGGTCGGCGTGGGTTGGTCGACGGGTTCCCTTCGATGGGTGGGACACGCGGGAGTTCGACAAGCCCGGATGGAAGCCGATCGTCGGCACGCTCGCATCGGCACGGCCGGGAGACGTCGTCACCAGGTGGGGGGTGCCCAGCACGTCGTGGTGGTCGTCGGCGTTCCTAGCGGTGACCAAGTCCTTGTGCTCCAGCAGAATCCGCACTCCCCGGCCGTGGCGACCTACGCCTCAGCGACGACGGGGGTGATCTGGCGACTGCGGTGAACGCGGTCACGGGGCCGGGTGTCTTCGCAGGGGGCGACATCCGGCCTTTCAGTGTCGCGCCAGTGGCCGGCGGCATACGAGATGACGGTCCCGGCCGCCGCACCTGGTAACCTTGCCCTTCGACCAGCCGCCTCTGGCCCCCCGCGCGGGAACGGCACAGCGGCGGCGTGCAAGTGAAGCCCAGCTTCCACCCGCGTCGACGACCAGTCGCCGGGTCAGGTCCGGACCCGCCCGGCTTGCCGGGGGCGTCGGCGTATGCCGTCGCGCCGGGTCCCGCGCAAGCGCGCGGCAGGTGACTGTCCGCGACCGGCGCGGCCGGATCGTGCAGGCTTCTCGAGCACCGATGGTGACGAGGGGCCTTCTCTCGTTTCCGGGGGTCGTTCGACGACCGACACGAAGGAGCACCACATCAGCGAGCCTCGCATCAACGAGCGCATCCGGGTCCCCGAGGTGCGTCTGGTCGGCCCCAACGGGGAGCAGGTGGGCATCGTCCGCGTCGAGGACGCCCTGCGCCTGGCGGCCGAGGCGGATCTCGACCTCGTCGAGGTCGCGCCGATGGCGCGTCCCCCGGTGGCCAAGCTCATGGACTTCGGCAAGTACAAGTACGAAGCCGCCCTCAAGGC
>CAZNLX010000146.1:0-4915 GCA_964573925.1 uncultured Intrasporangiaceae bacterium | reverse complement strand
GTGGTGCAGCTTGCCCTGCGGGCCCTCGAGGACGGCGATCTGGTGGATCTGGTTGGTCGCCGTGAGCCAGGACGCGATGAAGTGGGCATCGTTGTCGTTCAGGTCGGTCTGCACCCGCTCGGTCGGGAAGAAGTCGAAGACCTGGCGGAACATGTTCTCCATCGTCCGCACGTCCTCGGCGAGGATGAGGGCGTGGTCCAGGGCGGGCACGCCGACACCGACGAGGTGACGCGGGAACGCCTCGGGGTTGTGGGTCCCGACCTCGGTGCCCACGAGGGTCGCCGAGTGGTAGACCTCGAAGACGTGGGTCGACGGCGCCGTGAACCGGATGCCGTCGCTGATCTCCGGGTTTTCGCCCGCAGACATCCGCTCGACCGTAAGGCCGAACTGCTGGGCCCGCTTCTCGATGAGGTCGATGTCCGACTCATACTCGACCTTGAAGCCGAACTTGACGACGCCGACGCCGCCCTCTTCGAGCACGACCGAGTGGTGGTCCCACTCGTCCCAGCCCTT
Organism: uncultured Intrasporangiaceae bacterium; assembly: GCA_964573925.1. GTDB lineage: Bacteria > Actinomycetota > Actinomycetes > Actinomycetales > Dermatophilaceae > Phosphoribacter. Next base: position 4,402 of record CAZNLX010000146.1, on the reverse strand, counting down.
GTAGAAGACGCGGCCCGGCTCGGACCGGGTCTCGTAGAGGCCCATCGTGTTGGCGTAGTGCCGCTTGGCCTCTTCGAGGTCGGTCACCCTCGCATGCACGTAGCCCATGCGCATGACACCCATGTGATGACTCCTTTGCTGTGGTCCGCCTGCTGTGGTCAGCCCGTCGGGAACGTGCTGATCGTCCGGCCGGGTCGCGAGGTGTGGCAAGGGTCACGTCCCGCTGAGTGGGACGGCTGCTTCACCCCTCGCGGGACTTCCTCACACACGCGGGCGACATCGGGGCGCAGGGGCACGGTGTCGCCAGAATTCGCCCGCGTGTCTGAGGTTCTTGGGCGAAGAGGGGGCCGGAATTGCCGGGATTGACGGATCCGGCGACCGTACGATCTGGCCATGAGCAACCCTCTGCTGGACTCGCTGCACCGGGCCGTCGCCGCGGCACCGGAGGACGTCGCCCTGCGGCTGCATCTGGCGGAGTTGCTGCTGACCGACGGGCAGCCCGACGCAGCGGTTGAGCACGTGGCCGTCGCCCTCCAACACGACCCGGCCAATGCGCAGGCGCGGACGCTCATGGGACGGGCGCTGGGCGGCATACCGCAGCAGGCTGCGGCATCGGCGCCTGCCGCGCCCGCTCCCCCTCCGCCAGAACCGGCCACTCCGCCTCCGTCAGCACCCGGTATGCCGCCGAGCGCTCCTGGATACGACTGGGCCGCAGCGGAATCCGAGGTGGAGGAGTTCGCGCCCGCGCCGATGTTCGTCGACGGGGCCGAGGCCCCTGCCCCAGCCGTCGACGCCTGGGACGTCGAGCGGGCGACCGTCCGGCTGGCCGATGTCGGCGGCATGCGGGAGGTCAAGGAACGGATCGAGGCGGCATTCCTCGCTCCGATGCGCAACCCGGAACTGCGCCGGCTCTACGGCAAGAGCCTGCGGGGCGGCATCCTGCTCTACGGGCCGCCCGGCTGTGGCAAGACCTTCATCGGCCGGGCCATCGCCGGCGAACTCGGCGCACAGTTCATCAACGTCGGTCTCGCCGACATCCTCGACATGTACATCGGGCAGTCCGAGCGCAACCTCCACGAACTCTTCCAGGTGGCTCGACGCAACGCCCCGGTCGTCGTCTTCCTCGACGAGGTGGACGCCCTCGGTCAGAAGCGCAGCCTCACCCGGCACTCGGCGATGCGTTCCACCGTCAACCAGCTGCTGTCCGAACTCGACGGGGTCTCCGACAGCAACGAAGGCGTCTACGTCGTCGGTGCCACGAATCAGCCGTGGGACGTCGACCCGGCGCTGCGTCGCCCCGGCCGTTTCGACCGCACCCTGCTCGTGCTGCCTCCGGACGAAGCGGCCCGGGACGCCATCTTCCGCTATCACCTGCGCGAGCGGCCGGTCGAAGGGATCAACCCCGCGGCTCTGGCCAAGGCGACCGACGGCTTCTCCGGCGCGGACATCGAGCACGTCTGCGAGACCGCAGCCGAACGGGCGATGATGGAGGGGATTCGGACCGGCCGGGTGCGGATGATCCAGATGGACGACCTGTATGCCGCCCTCCGCGAGATCCGTCCGTCGACCGGGCCGTGGTTCGACTCGGCTCGCAACGTCGTCCAATTCGCCAACGCCGACGGGACCTACGACGAACTGCGGGCCTACATGAAGCGCACCAAGAAGCTCTAGGGAGTCGGTGTGGCAGCAGGGGACCGCTCACCCGGCTCGGTCATCGCCCGGGTCCAGCAGCTTTACGAACTCGGGCGCTTCGAGACGGCGTTCGAGGAGGCCACCCGTGGTCTGACGGCGAACCCGGGCGACCCCACGCTGTTCGCGCTCGCCTCGATGGCCGCCCATCGCCTCGACCGGCACGAGGCTGCACGCCACTTCGCCGTCTGCGCCATCGACGCGGCGCCCGAGTCCGATGTCGCGCACGCCGCGCTTGCCCGGGCCCTGCGTGGGCTGGGCCAGCACGCGGAAGCCGCGCAGGCGGCATACCGGGCGGTTCACCTCGACCCGCACGACTGGCGCAACCACGTGCTCTATGCGTTGTGCGCGCTGCCACTCCCGAACGGTCGCGAGGTGGCTTGGCAGGCGGCGCGGCGGGCCGTCGACCTTGCGCCCGGGGAGCCCGCGGCGCACGCCATGATCGCCGAGGTCGCCTTCCCCGGGGACTATGCCACTCCAGAGCAACTCGCGCTCGCGGAACGGGCTCTCACCGAGGCTCTGCGGCTTGACCCCCACGATGCCGGCGTCCAGAACGACCTGGCCCGGGTCCGACTGGCCCGATCGGACTCCGGTGCCGCGCTGGCGGGTTTCGCCGGAGCGGTGTCGACGGACCCCACGCGCGTCGGTGAGATCGCGCTGGGCAATGTGGCCCTGGTGATTCGCCGGATCGTGCTCATTCAGGCGCTCATCGTCCTGGGCAGTGTCTTCGTCGGGGTCGGCTTCGTGGGCAAGCACCCGTCGACGTTCGGCCGGGTCGCCCTGCTGGGCATCGTCATCGGTGTCGGATCGTTCCTCGTCGTCAAGTGGCGGGGATACCTTGCCGGCCCGCAGAGCCGCGCCGCCGTCGCCCACGCGCTGCACTCGAGCAAGCGCCTGCTCGCCGGTGCGGTGCTCGTCGGGTTGGCCATCATCGGCCTCGGCGTGGGGGTCTTCCTGGCCGGCGATGGGATCACGTCGGCAGTCGGGCTGTCCTTCGTGTTGGCTGCGGTCGCCATCGTCATCCTGCCCAGCCCATGAACGCCGACGCCCCGGATCTCTCGGCGGTCCGAGCCCTGCTGGACCTGCGCCGGTATGCCGCCGCGCGGGACGCGGCATACGCCGGGTTGCGGGACAGCCCCACCGACCCCGGATTGAGTTGGTGCGCGGCTCGGGCGCTGCTGGGGCTCGGTCATCCCGCGACGGCCTTGGAGGTGCTGAGCCGCGCGGTGGCCGACAACCCACAGGTTGCCGGGCTGCATGACCTCATCAGCCGGATTCACCTGGACTGTGGGCGAGCCGCCCAGGCTGTTGCTGCCGCCGAGGAAGCGGTCCGGCTCGACCCGCCCTCGGCGCCGGCCCTGGGCCAACTGGCCCGATCGGTGGCGGCATCGGGTCGCGATGCGGCCCGGGCGCGTGCCTTGGCGGATCGCGCGCTCCAGCTGGATCCCCTCGCCGCGGCCCGTCACCTGGACCACGCCGCCGCCCATCGACTGCTGGCCACCTCTTCCGGGCGGCCCGGGCGCGCCGACCTCGCGATCGCTTTCGACTCGGCGACGCGCGCACTCGCGATGGCCCCGGACAGCGTCGACGCCCTGCACGAACTGGCGCGGATCCACCGGGCCTCCGGGCGGCTGCCGGAGGCGGTCGCGTTCCACCTGCGGGCGTTACGGGGGCATGCGGGGCAGGGCGAGGTCGGGGAGTTCGACGGGCTGCTCTCCGCGGTCGGTGGGGCGATGGCTGTCGGCCTCGGCGTCCTGGTCATCGTGGCCGTCGCACCCGCGCTCGGGGTCGGCGGCCCGCGCCCCGACCTGTCCCGCGGGTGGGTGCTCTGGCTGCTCGGGGCCCCAGTGCTCGTCGCGTCGGCTGCCGTCGGGTGGCGACTCTGGCGTGCCCTGGCTCCGGACCCCTCGGGGCACCTTCGGGCTTGGATCTCGCGCGGGAGATCGCGACGCGCCGCGGTGGCGTCGTTCGTCTGGCTCTGGCTGGCCGTCCTCGTTGCGCCGGTGCTCCCGGGCTCGTGGCGTGCTCAGGCCGTGCTCGTGGCTGCCGCGCCGGTCGCCGCCGGATGGATCGTCGCTCGGGTGTTCGCTGGGCGGAACCGTTCGCGACGGCGCGCTCGGGCCACGAGCCGATAGCCGGCACCGGGCGGACCGGCCGTCGTCGCGGCCTGCCTCATTCGGCCGGGAGAACCTCACACACGCGGGCGAATTCCGGCCGATGGGGCACCCAACACCCGGAAATCCCCCGCGTGTGTGAGGTTTTCGGGGAAGCGGGGGGAAGGTGAGCGGCGCGGCATACCCCCGAGGAGATATGCCGCGCCGCTGGTGACTCGCGAACGCCTCACGTCAGGACGACTCGGGTATGCCGCGCCGCCGGGTGAGGTGTCAAACCGCGCCGGGCGAGGGGTCAGTCCTTGGCGGCCTTGGCGTATTCCTTGGCCTTGTCGGCGGGCATGTAGTCGTAACGGAGCTGGCGCCGGGTGAACGAACCGGTGCCGTGCGAGACCGAGCGCAGGTCGATCGGGTAGCGGGACAACTCGGTCTGCGGGACCTCGGCGTGGACGATCGTCCAGCCCGACTCCTTGGCCGGTTCGGTGCCGAGGACCTGACCGCGGCGACCCCGCAGGTCCTGCATGACTGCGCCGACGTAGTCGTCCGACACCGTGATGTCGACCGCGTCGATCGGCTCGAGCAGCGCCACCGTCGACTCGTTG
>CAZNLX010000145.1:0-4974 GCA_964573925.1 uncultured Intrasporangiaceae bacterium | reverse complement strand
GCCTTGCCGGTCTCGTCGGGCACCCCGACGACGGTGATCTTGGCTTCGCTGCGGTCGTGTGCGACACCGGCGATAATCGGGGCTTCCATGGTGCTTCCTTCGCCATAGGGGTTCTCGAGGATCCAGGTGCCCTCGTGTCCCGACCACGAGGACCGGACGTGGATCGGTATGCCGTGCCGGCGGGCGTATTCGACACAGCGCAGATGGAGGATCTTGGAGCCGTTGGCGGCGAGATCGAGCATCTCCTCGCTGGAGATGACCGACAGTTTGCGCGCGCTGGGCAGGATGCGGGGGTCGGCGGTGAACACCCCGTCGACGTCGGTGTAGATCTCGCAGACATCGGCGTGCAGGGCCGCGGCGAGCGCGACGGCGGTCGTGTCCGAGCCGCCTCGCCCGAGGGTCGTGACGTCCTTGCTCGTCTGGCTGACCCCTTGGAAACCGGCGACGATCGCGATGTGCCCGGCCGCGAGGGCCTGGGTGATCCGACCCGGTGTGACGTCGATGATCCGAGCCTTGCCGTGCTCGGCGTCGGTGATGACGCCGGCCTGCGAGCCGGTGAACGAGCGCGCCTCACTGCCCAGGTCCGCGATGGCCATGGCGAGCAGCGCCATGGAGATGCGCTCACCGGCGGTGAGGAGCATGTCGAGCTCGCGACCCGGCGGGTTGGGGGTCACCTGGTTGGCCAGGTCGATGAGCTCGTCGGTGGAGTCGCCCATCGCCGACACGACGACACAGACGTCGTGGCCGGCGGTCTTGGTCTCGACGATCCGCCGGGCGACACGCTTGATGCCCTCGGCGTCGGACACCGAGGACCCACCGTATTTCTGGACGATGACGCTCACGAACGTGCTCCCGCGGGACGGATCTGAGGACCGCCCGAGTTTACCGGGGGGCCATGCGGGCGTTCGCCACGCGCCACCTGGCGAGACGACGGTCTCGTATTGTGGCATGCCTCAGACCGATCGTGTGGCGAAATGGCCCCAGGAAGGCACTTTCGACACACGATGAGCCGGGGCTCGCTCCCGGCAACGCGACCGCCGGCGGTCAGGGATGCAGGGCGTCGAACTCGGCGTCCGCAACGACGTCCTCGTCCGCGTCCAAGCGCAGGTGGGCCAGGATCGACTGGAGGACCCGCAGCGAGGCGGCGGCCCGCTCCCCCCACGTGGACAGGTAGGAGAACTGCCACCACCACAGGGCTTCGACCCGCCGACCGGCGTCGTAGTGGCTCAGCCCGTGGGCGAGCGCGAGGCAGATCTCGGTCATGTCGTTGGACAGCGAGCCCTTGGTCAGCTCGGCCTGGGTGACCGGGTCGACGACGTCGGCGTAGTCGTCGATGCCCTCGAAGAGGTTGGCGAGGCTGTCCCGCAGCGGCTCCACGTCGGCGTCCGGCCCCGGGTCGGGTTCGAAGCGCTCCTCCAGGACAACGTCCTGGATGGCGCCGAGCCGGGAGCCGGCCAGCAGGAGTTGGGCGGTGGCGAGCAGGAGCATGGGGATGGCGATGTCCGGGGACGATCCGGAGGCCACCTCGGTGACGGCGGTGACATAGGCGCGGGCCTCGCCCGCCGACTCGTCGGCGAGCCCGGTCATCACGTCCAGGTCTGAGTCAGGCATGGACGGTGCGCCGCCCTTCGAAGGCTCGTCCCAAGGTCACCTCGTCAGCGTATTCGAGGTCTCCCCCGACCGGCAGCCCCGATGCGAGGCGCGTCACCCGCAGGCCCAGAGGGGCCAAGGTGCGGGTGAGGTAGGTCGCGGTCGCCTCGCCCGCGATGTTCGGGTCGGTGGCAATGATGACCTCCTGCACGCCGCCGTCGGACAACCGCGACATCAACTCCCGGATTCGCAGGTCTTCCGGGCCGATCCCGTCCATCGGGCTGATCGCACCGCCGAGAACGTGATAGCGGCCGCGGAACTCCCGGGTGCGTTCGATGGCGGCGACGTCCTTGGGCTCTTCGACGACGCACAGCGCGGTCCGGTCGCGGCGGGGATCCCCGCAGATTCGGCACAAGTCACCCTCGGCGACGTTCCCGCACTCCTGGCAGAACTTGATCTTGTCCTTAACCTCGGCGAGCACTTGGCCCAACCGGGCGACGTCGGCCGGATCAGCCTGGACGAGGTGAAAGGCGATGCGTTGGGCGCTCTTCGGGCCGATCCCGGGCAGCCGCCCGAGTTCGTCGATGAGGTCCTGAACGATCCCTTCGTACACCCGAACAGCCTAGAGGCAGATGCCGGTCCGACCCGGCAGCACACACGCCGTGGTCAGCGGGAACGCTGCGGAGTGTCCCAGAAGAAGCTCTCCAGCGACTGCTCCTCGCGTGGCGCGACCGGACGCGCCGCAGGGTGGCCACCGGGGCGGCAGCGGGGGCGGGCGCAGGAGCTGCCACTGGTCCGGCCGACACCGGGGCGCGGTTCGGCGTCGCAGCCGGGGCATAGCTGGGCGTCGCGGCCGGGGCGCGGCTCGGCGTCGCGGCCGGGGCATAGCTGGGCGTGGCGGCGGGTGCAGGCGGGAATCCCGACGTCGGAGTGGGAGCCGGCGGATAGCTGGGGGCCGGGGCGTAAGTCGGCGTTGGCGCCGGTGGGGCGAGGAAGGAGAGCTCGAGCCGGTCCGTGGGGTCAACGATCGGGATGACCGGGGCCGGTTCGGCCTCGGGGGCAGTCATCTCGACGGTGACCACGGTCACCGCGCGGGTGTAGTCGATCTCGTCGATGACCGCGACGAAATCGGCGGTCTTGAGCCGGGCCGTGAGATCGGCGCGCAGCGTCGACTGGCTGACGTGGATGGTGTCAAGGACGATCCGCTGCTTGATGACCGGCGGGGCCGGCGCGAGGGCCGCGGAACCGCGGTCCAGGATGACCAGGGCGATGACGAGCAGAAGGTTGACCGCGACGAGCAGGCTGATGTTGGCGCCACCGAGCGCATTGACCGTGCCGAGCACGAGGGCGACGAAGTAGTAGGCCACCTCGGTTTGTGAGATCGAGGTGGAGCGCAACCGGATGATCGACAGGATGCCGAACAGACCCATACCGAGCGCGAGCCCGCCGTCGGCCACGGCCAGCAGCGCGACCGCACCGAAGACACCGATGTTGAGCACGACATAGGACAGGACGAGGTCCCGCTTGCCATGTCGGGGCCGGTAGACACCGAACACGAGGGTGAGGATGACGACGAGGTCAACTGCGAGACCGATCAACTCGGTGTTCAAGCTCATGCTGGTCTCCTTCAAACCCGGCCCCTACCGCAGGGCAGACGCGCTCGACTCCGGCCGCGGCGCTGCGGATGGGGACAGGGTTTCGATTGTGAACGAGAGCCAGCCGTTAATCAACCCCTGATCAATCGATCTCGCTCACTGAGACCTCATTGTATTCTGCCGCGCGTTCCTGGCCGGTGAGGGTAGCGATGGCGTCCATGACGTCGTCGGTGAGTTCGCGGCGGGCCCGGCCGGCCGGCATACCGAGGTAGGTCTCGGGGTGGATGGGCGGGCCGAAGGACACCGAGACCTTGGCCAGGCGCGGCCACGAGCTCCCCACCGGCTGGATCTGTTCGGTCCCGCGCAAGCCCACGGGCACCACCGGAACGCCCGCCGTGAGCGCGAGCCAGCCCACCCCCGTGCGGCCCCGGTAGAGCCGGCCGTCCCGGGAGCGGGTGCCCTCGGGGTAGATACCGAAGGCCCGCCCGTCGCGCAGCACCTCCAGTGCCAGGTCGAGAGAGTCCTGCGCCGCCCGCGATGAGTTGCGGTCCACCGGGATCGCCCCGACGCTGGTGAAGAAGCCGCGGCGCAGCATGCCCAGCGGGCCCGCACCGGTGAAGTACTCCGACTTGGCCAGGAAATTCACTTTCCGGGGGGCTACCAGGGGAATAGCAAATGAATCAATGAAAGACAGATGGTTGCTGGCAAGGATCACGCCGCCGGTCCGCGGGACGTTGTCGACCCCACTGATCGTCGGCCGGTAGAGCACGTGCGTGACCGGCTTGAGCAGCAACGCGCCCGCACGATAGAGCATGCGCACACGGTACCGGCGGTGGGCATCGGCGTGCAGCCCATCTCGCTGGTAGCCGGTCAGGGTGTCGACTCGCCTAGCACCCTTCCCCCGAGCATCCGCTCAATGACCGCCTGTCCGACCTCGGCTCCGTCCTCGACGACCTCGTCGTCGAGGCTCGCCGCCTCCTCGTCGACCGGGTCGGGCCGGTATGCCGCGGCCGCCCCGCGGTGCTGCCGCTCATCGAGGGTGCGCCGGGTGGCCTCCTTTGCCCTGGCCAACTCGGCGCGAACCGAGTGCGCGTGCTGGGCGACCGGGACCCCGCGAGAGTGCTCGCGGGGGTCAGGTGGCGGTTCGAAGCCCGGATCCATTGGTTCCGGCGGCAGAGGGATGTCCTCGTCATCGGGCGGGGCCGGCGGCGACGTCGGTGCCGCGGCAGGCGCTGCGGAGGGCGCCGGTGCCGACGAGGGCGCCGGCGAGGGTGCCGACGAGGGCGCCGGTGCCGGCGAGGGCACCGAACCGGAGGCGAGCGCGCCAGCGGGCGGCGCCGCAGCCCCCGGCGGCGGCACCGCCACGGCTTCGGCCGCCTCGGTCATCGGCACCCCCTCCACCCGGGCGTCCAAGCCGATCTCGTCGATGAGCGCTTGGCGAATCAGCTCCGCATGGTTGCCCTGCCGGAACGTCTGGGCCAGACCGGCAGTTGCGATCCCCAAGAGCAACCGCTGCCCGTCGTAGTCGACGACTTGGGCGTGGGCCGAGACAAAGGTCCAGGTCGCCCGGCGCATGGTGAAGATCCGGCCCAGCACCTCGGGCCAGACCCGCCGGATGGCGCTGACGTCCAACCCTCCGGCCGACGGCTCGGCGGTTCCAGTCGCCGGCCCGACGGGCCCGGGAGTCTGGGCAACCGGCACGGGGACCGGGCCGACCGCAGCGGGCGCGACCGCTGCGGGGACGGACGGTGGGGTCACCGAGACGCCGGGGGCGGCGGCGGAGACCGGG
>CAZNLX010000144.1:0-5034 GCA_964573925.1 uncultured Intrasporangiaceae bacterium | reverse complement strand
GTCGAAGACCCCGACGGCGTGCCCGTCGGCGGCCAGGCGCTTGGCGGTGGCGGCGCCGATCCCACGGGCTGCGCCGGTGACGATGGCGGTGCGGGGGGTGGTGCTCACGGGGGACTCCTCGGGGTGGGGCGGGACGCACGCTCGGCCCGGCGCGCGTTCCCTTCGAGCCTACGACCGGGGGGTATGCCGCGGGCAGGCCACGCACGCCCCCGACGTCGTGGGGTGCGTCACGGGCCGCGAGCCCGACCCACCGCCCGGGCCGCGAGTCCGGCCCACCGCCCGGGGCGGCGAGCCCGACCCACCGCCCGGACGGTTCACCCCTTGAGCCGCAGCATCCCCTCCTGGGCGATCGAGGCGAGCAGGGTGCCGTCGGCGGCATACATCCGGCCCAAGCCGAGCCCGCGCCCACCGGAGGCCGAGGGGGAGTGGCCGGCGTGCAGCACCCACTCGTCGGCTCGCCCGGCCCGGTGGAACCACATCGCGTGGTCCAGGCTGGCCTGACGCAACCGCGGATCGGACCAGGCCGTGCCGTGTCGGCGCAGCACCGTCTCGAGGATCGAGTAGTCCGAGGCATAGGCGAGGAAGGCCGCGTGGATGAGCGGGTCGTCCGGCAGGGTCCGCCGCGAGCGCAGCCAGACCCCTTGGCGGGCAACGAGATCCGGCGGGGCTCCGGCATAGAGGTGACCCTCGACATGGCGCAGTTCGATGGGCCCGTCGAGGATGCAGACGACGGCATACGGTTCGGGGACGCCGGTGAGCGCCTCGGCCACATTGGGCAGGGTCTGGGCGGCCGGGACCGACGGCATCGGCTCGGCGTGCTCCAGGCCGCCGGAGGCCTCCTGGAAGGAGGCGGTGATCACCGCGAGCACCGTCCCGTGCTGGACCGCCGAGACCCGCCTCGTCGAGAACGACCGCCCGTCCGAGAGCGGCTCGACGACGTAGTGGACGTCGTCGGTGTCGGCGCCGGAGAGCAGGAATGTCGTGTGGGTCGAATGCAGCGGCCGGCCCGCACCGGCCGGATCGCTCACGACCGTGCGGCCTGCCGCGACGATCGCCTGGGCGAGCAGTTGCCCACCGAAAGTCCGCTCGTAGCGCTGCTTCTGGCTCGGTCCGGCGAACACCCGGGCCACCCGTTCGCCGGTCCCGATCTCGGCCGGGTCGACGCCGGGTCCCGTCGCGGGCTCGGGAGTCCAACCGGTGCGAACCGCCCCCACCTCGACGAGGTCGAGGATGTCGAGCAGGTCGCTCACGGCATACGGGGCGGAGGTCTCGGTCACGACACCGAGGGTATGCCGCGCGGCCAGGTCCCGGGGTCGTGGCTCAGAGCTCCTTGAGCCGCAACATCCCTTCCTGGGCCACCGAGGCCATGAGCTCGCCGTCCGCGCCGAACATCCGCCCGGTCCCGAGCCCCCGGCCACCGGAGGCCGACGGGCTGCCCATCGTGTAGAGCACCCAGTCGTCCGCGCGCGGTGTCCGGTGGAACCACATCGCGTGGTCCAGGCTGGCCGGGCGCAACCGTGGGTCGCGCCAGGCGATGCCGTGTCGGCGCAGCACCGGCTCGAGCAGCGGGTAGTCCGAGGCGTAGGCGAGCACCGCGGCGTGGATGACCGGGTCGTCCGGCAACTCCCCACGGGCTCGCAGCCAGACACTCTGCTGCGGCACCCGCTGGCGGCTGGGCCGCACATAGACGTTGCCCTCGACATGGCGCAGTTCGATGGGCCGACGGGCCGCGAAAAACTGGGCGGCGGCCGGATCGAGGTGCTCGCCGAGGGCTTCCACGAGGGTGGGCACATCCTGCGGGTCGGGGGCCGGTGGCATGGGGTCCTGATGCTCCATCCCTGTGGCCGGCTCCTGGAACGAACAGCCCATGGTGAGGATCGTCCGGCCGTACTGGACCGCCTGCACTCGACGCGTCGAGAAGGACGCCCCGTCGCGGACCCGTTCGACGACGAACCGGATCGGGTGGCTGTCATCGCCGCCGCGGACGAAGTAGGCGTGCAGCGAGTGGATCGGCCGGGCCACCCCGTCAACCGGGTCGACCGTGCGGGCCGCCGCGACGAGAGACTGGGCCAGGACCTGGCCACCGAAGACCCGACCGTGCATCTGCTTCTGGCTGCGCCCCACGAAGACAATGGGATTGGTCTCGCCGAGGTCGGTCTCGTCGTCGCCGGGGACGCCCGCCACGACGATCCGGGCCTCGCCGAGGCAGCGCAGGTCCAGCACCTCGAGCAGGTCGGCGACCGCGTCCGGCGGGGAGTCGGGAAGGCGCATGGATCCACCGTATGCCGCGCGCCTGCCAGGATGGCCCTCGTGTCCGCGCCTGGTATCCCGTCCCGCCCGGCCGAGGAGGCCACCCACCTGCCCACCGAGGTGCTCGTCCCGCTGCGTTGGTCGGACATGGACGCCTACGGGCACGTCAACAACGCGCAGTTCCTGCGGTTGCTCGAGGATGCCCGGGTCGCGGCCCTGCCGCGCTGGTTCCCCGAGGGGTTGGCCTTGCTCGAGCGCGGGATCATCGTCGTGCGGCACCAGATCGAGTACCGGGCCCAGTTGGGCTATCGCCCCGAACCGGTCGCCATCGACATCTGGGTGACCCGGGTCGGGGGAGCGGGCTACGACCTGGGCTACGTCGTCCGGGACCCGGCCGGGGTCGGCGCGGGCACCGTGTATGCCGTCGCGCAGACCTCGCTCGCGCTCTTCGACTTCGCGACGAACGCCCCGCGCCGGGCCACGGCGCAGGAAAGGGACTGTCTGCGCGCCCAACTCGGCGGCCCGGCCCCGTTGCGGGGGCGGCGATGACCGACCTGCGCTTCCCGGACACCCAGGGGTATGCCGATCTGGCCACCCTCGTCCGTCGCGCCCGTCAGGCCGACCCGGAGGCCGCGGTCCGGCTGCAGGCCGTGGACCGGGTGCTGCGCGTGTGGATCGGCGTGCTGCCGGGGCACGGCCTGTTCGCCGACGGGGCCGCGATCGGGGTGCGGGGCATCGAACTGGCCGCACCGGCCCATCCCGAAGGCTCCCTCGACATCGTCTGCGCGTCCGGCGCGCTGGCTGACCGGTTCGCCAGGGACGGTGCGGCCGCGACCACGCTCTCGGTCCCGCCCGCCAGCGTGTATGCCGCCTGGTCCGGTTCGCTGCCCGGGGTTGGCGGGTGGACGTCGGCAGGCACCGTCACCCCGGGCCGGCTGCTCGTCGCGGCCCGGGACGGGATCGCCGAGATCGCCGAGGGCGTCGGTGGCCGCAGCGCCGGGGCGGTCGCCGTCGAGGAGTTGCGCCGCCGGGTGTGGGGCCGTGCAGTGGACGGTGAGGTGCCCGCGGGGGCAGCGTTCGCGGCATACGTGCTGGGGTTCGTCCGCGAGGACGACCCGCCGGTGGCCGTCTTTCGGGCCGGGCGCTGGGTGCGGCTAGGGACTCGGCTGGGTCACGTCGTCGCGCGGCCGTAACGGGCCGGCGGATGCGCACCGGGACGCGCTGAGGATCCCCAGCGCGCCGAAGGCGGCCAGGCCGACCCAGACGACGACATAGCCGCGGTGTTCGCCGGGGATGTGGGTCGCGGCGAAGGCGGCCGTGGCTCCGGCCAACCCGACCACGGTCCCCAGCACATCGGACAACTGCAGCGCTGCCGAGGCCCGGCCGTGTTCGTGGTCGGGGCTCACCTCGAGGACCAGCCCGGAAAGCGTCGTCGACCCCAGGCCCATCCCGAGGCCGCCCAGGACGATGACCAGCCCATAGGCCCACACCGGGGCATGGGCCAGGGTGAGCCCGACGAAGGCCGCCCAGCCGACGGCGAGCATGCCGGCCCCCGCCACGACGAGGTGGGCGCGTTCATCGATGCCCCGACGTGCCGACCTGCCCTGGGCCCACGACCCGGCGCTCCAGCCGAGGGACCCGACCGCCAAGACCAGTCCGGCGACCGCCGGGGTCAGCCCGTTCTCCCGGGTGAGCATGAGCGGCAGATAGGCGAAACCGCCGAGGAACGAGCCGTTGAGCAGCCCGCGGGTCAGCACGATCGAGGGCAGCCCGCGGGCGCTGCGAAAGGTTCCCTCGGGCAGCAGCCTCGGAGCCGAGAGCGCCACCCCCAGCAGGCCCAACAGGCCGATCCCGCTCATCCAGGGCATCAGGCGCTCGTGCTCGTGGATGGCCAACTGGACCAGCCCGGCCGACACGGCCACGAGCGCGCCGAGCCGGGCGGTGCGGCGGTGGTCCTGCCGTCCGGCCTCGGCGCCCGCATCGCCGTCGAGCGGGGTGGGCTCCGCGCCGCGCAGGGCGTCCCGTCGGGCCATGAAGAGGGCGAAGCCCAGACCGGCGGGCAGGACGACGACCCAGAAGACCCAGCGCCAACTCACCGTCGTGGCCAACCAGCCGGCGATGGGTCCGCCGACCAAGGACGGCAGGATCCACGCGGCCGAGATGTAGGAGAAGACCCGGGGTCGGTCGGCCGGGGCGAAAGCCCGCCCCACAATGACGAACTCGACGACGATGACCAGCCCGGCGCCCAGCCCGGTGACGACCCGGCCGAGCAGGAGCGCCCCGAACGACGGTGCCGCGCCGCAGAGGATCGCGCCGCCGGCAAAGAGCGCCTGTCCCCACACCACCGGGGGCAACGGCCCGGCCCGGTCGGTCCACGGCCCGGCCAGGACGATGCCCAGCAGCATCGCGGTCATCATCGTGGAGAAGGCCAGGCCGTAGGACTCGACGGCACCCAGCTCCGCGGCGACCACCGGCATGGCCGTGGCGACCGCCATGTTCTCGAAGGCGATCATCGTCGTCAGCAGCAGCAGCGCAGCGGTGATGACCTGCTGGGATCGGGTGTTCGGGCCACCGTCGTCGGTCGGTGCGGCGGGGTGGGTCATGTCGGCCACGCCCCGCGCGCCGCGAGCACCTCGCGCAGCACGTCGATCCGGTCGCTGACGATGCCGTCGACGCCGAGGTCGAGCAGCCGGTCCATCTCGGCGGGGTCATCGATGGTCCACACGTGCACGTGTTTGCCGAACCGATGGGCGGTCCGCACGAGATCCTCGGTGACCAGCGCGA
>CAZNLX010000143.1:0-5034 GCA_964573925.1 uncultured Intrasporangiaceae bacterium | reverse complement strand
GACCGCAGTTGGTACAACCGGGCCGGGGTCGAGCGGGTCATGGGCTTCTGTACGCCGGGTGAATACCTCGAGTTCCTGCGCCAGTGCCCGGCCTTCGAGAAGATGCTCATCGGCTCGGGCGTGACCCTCGTCAAGTTGTGGTTCTCGGTCGGCCGCGCCGAGCAACTGCGTCGCTTCGAGCGCCGCAAGATCGACCCGGTCCGCCAGTGGAAGCTCTCGCCGACCGACATGGCCAGCCTGGACAAGTGGGACGCCTACACCCAGGCCAAGGAGGCGATGTTCTTCTATACCGACACGATGGACGCCCCGTGGACGGTCGTGAAGTCCAACGACAAGAAGCGGGCTCGCCTCGAGGCGATGCGGGTCGTGCTCTCCCGGATCGACTACCCGGACAAGGACATCAACGTCGTCGGCGTGCCCGACCCGCTGCTCGTCGGACGCCCCGAGTTGGTCTACGACCAGGGCGAGCGCCCGATCCGGCCGCACCTGAGCGTCTGACCCCAACCCCAGCGGGTATCCAATCGCGGGGCTGCCTCAGGCGCGCCGCGCCCGCACCGTGTCGGTGACGAACGGGAACACCACGACGCCGTCGGTATGCCGCGCCGCGACCTCCCGCCCGAGGTCACGGACCGCGTCGAGGATCCGCTCCCGCCGCGGACTGATCGCGACATGTGACCAGGACGCCACGGCTGCAACGAGATCCTCGACGCTCATCGGTTGTCGGTAGGCGAACTCGCGCTCCTCGAAGGGCTCGAACCCCGGCACGGTGAACGGTTCACCGCCGGACCCCATGTCGGTGCGTTCAGCCCGTTCGTCGAGCTCGACGATCCACTCGTGCGACCGGTCCGGTCGGTGCCAGGCCATGCCGAGTATGCCGCCCTCCCGCAGCACCCGGGCACACTCGGCCGCGCCTCGACCCGGGTCCACCCAGTGCCAGGCCTGGAAGCAGGCAATGGCGTCGACGCAGCCATCGGGCAGCGGAAGATCCTCGGCGCCCGCCACGTGAGTGGGGACGCCGGCCAGGGCGGCGTGCGATCGCAACACGGCGAGCATCTCGGCGGACGGGTCGACCCCGATGGCGCGGTGGCCCAGGCGCACGAGCGCCACGGTGCCCTTGCCGGTGCCGCACCCCAGGTCGAGGACGTCGAGCGGGGCCGACGGCTCACCGAGCAGCCAGGTCACGGCGTCCTCGGGCCAGCCGGGGCGGATCCGGTCGTAGTCGGCGGCATACCCCCCGAAGGCCAGGCGTCGCGCCTCCTTGACCTCGGCGGTGATGTCGGCGCCGCTCGTGGGCTCGTCGGGATGCGGGGTGCCACTCATGAGGTCATTCTGTCGGTGAGCAGCACGGCGCGTCGGTGAGCAGCAGGGCGCGTCGGCGTCACGGGCGGCGCCGCCACTCCCACCTTGGTGAGCGGACCATCGAGGCGTCCAGATTCCGGGACGGGCGTGTCGAGGTGTGGACCCCTCACGTAACCTGCGCGCAGGTCATGAGTGTCAGCGACAAGCCCCGGCTCGCTGGCCGGCAACCCTTCCATCCGCGATGGGGTGCCCCGGGTGAGGACCTGGCCGACGCCCGACCGGGCGGCGGCAAGCGCGGAGTCGCCGTGGCGACTCCCTTCACCGAAAGAGCGTGACCGATGAGCGACACCTGGGCCTTCGAGACCAAGCAGATCCACGCCGGCCAGTCCGCCGACAGCGCGACCGGGGCGCGGGCGCTGCCGATCTACCAGACGACGTCCTACGTCTTCAACGACACCGAGCACGCGGCGAACCTCTTCGCCCTCAAGGAATTCGGGAACATCTACACCCGGATCATGAACCCGACCCAGGACGCCGTCGAGCAGCGGATTGCGGCTCTCGAGGGCGGCCTGGCGGCCCTGCTCGTCGCCTCGGGACAGGCCGCGGAGACCCTGGCGATCCTCAACATCGCCGAGGCCGGCGACCATGTCGTCGCCTCGCCGTCGCTCTACGGCGGCACGCTCAACCTGCTCAAGTTCACCCTCCCGAAGTACGGCATCGAGGTGTCCTTCGTCGAGAACCCCGCAGACCTGGATTCCTGGCGCGCGGCGGTCCGGCCCAACACGAAGCTCTTCTTCGGCGAGACGATCGCCAACCCCAAGGTCGAGATCCTCGACATCGAGGGCGTTGCCGCGGTGGCACACGAGGCCGGGGTGCCGCTCATCGTCGACAACACCATCGCCACGCCCTACGTCATCCGGCCCCTGGAGTGGGGCGCCGACATCGTCATCCACTCGGCGACGAAGTACCTCGGAGGTCACGGCACGTCGATCGGCGGCGTCATCGTCGACGGCGGAACCTTCGACTTCGGCAAGGACCCGGCGAAGTTCCCCAACTACAACACCCCCGAGGAGAGCTACCACGGGCTCGTCTTCGCCCGCGATCTCGGCGTCGGCGGGGCGCTCGGGGCCAACCTCGCCTTCATCCTCAAGGCCCGCGTCCAGCTGCTGCGTGACCTCGGCCCGGCGATCTCGCCGTTCAACGCCTTCCTCATCAGCCAAGGCATCGAGACCTTGTCGCTGCGGATCGAACGGCACCTGGAGAACACCCGCAAGGTCGCCGAATTCCTCCAGTCCCACCCGCAGGTCGAATCGGTCCGCTGGGCCTCGCTGCCGGCCAGCCCCGAATATGCCAAGGCGCAGAAGTACTGCCCCAAGGGCTCCGGCGCGGTCCTCGCCTTCGAGATCGCCGGGGGCCTGGAGGCGGGCAAGAAGTTCGTCGAGGCGCTCACCCTGCACTCGCACGTCGCGAACATCGGCGACGTCCGCTCGCTGGTCATCCACCCCGCATCGACGACCCACTCGCAGGGCGGGGACGCCGACCGGCTCGCCGCCGGCGTGACCCCGGGCCTGGTGCGCCTGGCCGTCGGCATCGAGCACATCGACGACATCCTCGCCGACCTGGCCCAAGGCTTCGCCGCCGCGGGCTGAGGGGCGAACCCGCGCGGACGCTCGGGAGGGCGGCATACCGGCTGGTATGCCGCCCTCTCCCGCAGCGCGGGGGCATGCGAGAGGATCGGACATGCCGTTCTTCGACACCACCTCCCCAGGCGTCGTCAAGACTCAACTCACCCTCCTGCAGATCGGCCTCGGCGAGCCCGGCTCGTCGAGGTTCCGCTGCCCGGATGCCTTCGCGTGGAGCGAGTTCCTCGACACCCCGCCCGATCCGCTGGACGTGGTCGCTGCGGGCTCCCCGACCGACCTCGCGTCCATCCCGCCCTTCCTCTGGGGGTTCATCCCGTCCTACGGCTCGCACACGATGAGTGCGGTCCTGCACGACGTGCAATGCGATGGCGCCCTCCGGGCACCGACCCGCGCCCACGGGGCCTGGTTGCGGCGCCGAGCGGACGGGCTGTTCCGGCGCACCTTGCGAGAGGACGCCAAGGTCGGTGGGGTCACCCACTGGATCATGTGGGCTGCGGTGCGGCTCTTCGGCGATCCCAAGGTCGGAGGTGCTCTCGGCGCCGGGGTGGTCCTCGGACTGCTGCACTGGTCGCAGCCGCTCTTCGCCCGGGTCGCCGACGCCCTCGGTGCCCTGACCATCTGGCCGTGGTTGTCGTTCCTCGAGTGGATTCCCCAGTGGGTGTCCCGCTTGCTGGCCTGGCTGGCCGCCTGGCTGGCCCCTGAGCCGCGGTTCCTCGTCGTCTTCGGGATCACGGCGCTCGCGTTCGTCGGCTTCGCCGCGCTCCGCTCGGTCGAGTCGTCAGCGCCCTCCGGGCCCGGCCGATTCGCTCCTTCGGCGTTCCTGGAGTTGCTCGCCGCCGGAGTCATCGGGGTGCTGGCCGCTCCACCGCTGCTTCCGCTCATCCTCGTGACGGCGCTCGCCGGCCTGTTGCGCATGTTGCTGGACCTCATCGCCTTCGTCGCCACGTGGGTGGTCAACCGCTTCCGACCGGACTTCAAGCCCACCGCACGGCCCGAACTCGACATCTTCCCCGGTCCCTGAGCTTCGGGTCGTCAACCCCGAGGCAGCCCCAACCGTCTCATCGGTGGGACCATCGAGACGGAGGCGAGTCACATGAGAACACCGAAAGCCACGGCGGGGTGGATGGTGGCGCTGGCACTGACCGCTGCCGCGTGTTCGACGGGTCAGGCCGACGTCGTTCCCACGTCCACGTCCTCGCCTGGAGGTGCCTCCGCGATCGTCACTGCGGCCCCGGCAAACCCGTCCCGGACGTCGGGTGCCTCCGGCACCACCACCGGCTCGGCGTCATCGGTGCCCACCGAGGCGGCGCCGAACCCGCCGGCCACCACTGGTCCATCGACGAGCACGACCCGCCCGACCCCACCGAGTCCGCCGTCATCCGGTGGGTCGCCGGCGGCACGACCGGCCGGGATCATCACGGTGCTGCCGACCACGGCCAAGGTCGTGGCCCTCACCTTCGACGGGGGAGCGGACAGCCGCGGGGCGCCATCGATCCTCGCGACCCTGCGCAGGGAGAACGTGCCGGCGACCTTCTTCGTGACCGGGAGCTTCGTGACGGCATACCCCACGCTCGTGGCAGACCTCGGGCGGGTCGGCCCGGTGGGGAACCACTCGTGGGACCACCGGCACTTCCCCGCGCTGACCGACGGCCAGCTGGCCGGCCAGCTCGACCGCACCCGAGCCTCGATCATGAGGGCCACCAGCGCCGACCCGATTCCCTTCTTCCGCTTCCCGTTCGGCGACTCGGACGCTCGAACCCGCGCCGCGGTCGCCGCGCGCGGCTACCTGGCTATCGGGTGGACCGTCGACAGCCTCGGCTGGAAGGGCACCTCTGGCGGGATGACCGCCACGTCGGTCGCTGACCGAGTCGTGGCCGCCGCCCGACCGGGCGAGATCGTCCTGCTCCACCTGGGTGCCAACCCGGACGACAACAGCACGCTCGACGCCGACGCCCTCCCACAGATCATCAGTCGACTGCGCGCCAAGGGATACACCTTCGTCACCCTGGACTCCCTGCGCTGAGGCGTCACCGCCGCAGCGCGAGTTCGGTGCGATTGCGGACCCCGAGTTTCCGGAAGATCGACGCCAGAT
>CAZNLX010000142.1:0-5074 GCA_964573925.1 uncultured Intrasporangiaceae bacterium | reverse complement strand
TGGAGCAGGTCGTCGAGGCGGTCAACGCCGGGTTCCGTGACGGCGAGCGGGAGGCTGCCGCGGCCGGGCACCCGATCAAGGTCGCGGCGCTGCTCACCGCGATGCGCCACGCGGCCAAGAGTGCCGAGATCGCGCGTCTCGCGGTCCGCTATCGCGACGACGGCGTGGCCGGATTCGACATCGCCGGGGCCGAGGACGGTCACCCGCCGACCCGACACCTGGATGCCTTCGAGTACCTGCAGCGCGAGAACGCCCACTTCACCATCCACGCCGGGGAGGCCTTCGGGCTGCCGAGCATCTGGGAGGCGATTCAGTACTGCTCGGCCGACCGGCTGGGCCACGGCGTGCGGATCGTCGACGACATCACCATCGACGGGGTGCCGGTGCCGCTCTGGGTTGCCCAGGCGCATGCCGCCCACATCGACGACTACGACTCGGTCGACCTGTCCACGGTGCGGCTCGGGCGGCTCGCGGCATACATCCGGGACTCGCGCATCCCGCTGGAGATGTGCCCGAGCAGCAATCTGCAGACCGGTGCGGCACGCACCGTCGGACTGCACCCCATCTCGTTGCTGCTCCGGTTGCGGTTCCGGGTCACCCTCAACACCGATAACAGGCTCATGAGCGGGACGTCGATGTCGCACGAGGCGCAACTGCTCGTCGACCACGCCGGCTGGTCGCTGAGCGACCTGCGCTGGGTGACCATCAACTCGATGAAGTCGGCCTTCCTGCCCTTCGACCAGCGGCTGGCCCTCATCGACGACGTCATCAAACCCGGGTATGCCGCCCTCGGGGTGACCACGTCGGTCCCGCGCTGAGCGCGCCCGCCCGCCGGGTCAGGAACGCGCGCCCTCGGTGCCGGCCAGCGGGTCCGGCGGAATGACCCGGTCGCGCAGCGCCGCGTCGCGCATCAACCGGTCGAGGTCTCGGCGGCGTCGGTCGGCGACGACGGCGGCCAGGACGTACTCCGGGTGGTTCCCCGGCGGCGGTGGAGGCGAGACGAAGGTGAGGACCTCGTCCAGGAGTGCTCGGCCGATCTCCGCGCGGGCCTGCGGGTCCATGGTGAAGGCCGCCGGCAGAAAGAGCCGCACCTCGCCGGCCAGCCGGTCGGGCAGCGTGCCGATGTCCGCCCCGGCGGCCCAGGCGGCCAGGTGCGGCGGCATCGGCACCGGCGGCGGCAGAGCGGCCCGGGTCCGCTCGCGCACCACGTAGGTGCCGGCGGCCATGTCACCCAGCCGCTTGCCGCGGGGGTTGATCACCGCCGCGACGACGGCCGGCAGGCCCCACAAGAGGACGACCTCGACGACGCCGACGAGGGTGCGGGTCAGGGCATGCCGGAAGGTGATCGGACCGGCGTCGTCACGGACCGTGCGCAGCCCGGCGGCCAATTTGCCCACCGTCTTGCCCCGGGTGAGGGTCAGCATCGTCGTGGGGTAGCCGACCAACGCCGCGACGATGAGCAGCACCGTGATCCCGGCGCTCATCGCGTCGTCGAGGCCGGCCGAGATGACGGCGGCCAGCAGCATGACGACGTAGCCCAGGGTCTGCACGATGACCAGGTCGAGTAGCCCGGCGAGGATGCGCAGCCCGATCGAGGCCGGCGGGAGGTCGAGCGCAACGGCTTCGCCGGTGACCAGGTCGTCCTCGGTGACACCGATCGTCGCGATCGAAGGCTCGCTCACACGGCATACAGTAGCCGCGTGGACCTGGACGCCTTCGTCACCGCGCACAGCCACGAATGGTCCCGGCTGGAGCAGCTGGTCAGCCGTCGCGGCACCCTCGACGGCGCCCAGGCGGACGAGTTGCTCGACCTCTATCAGCGCACGGCCACTCATCTGTCCGAGATCCGCTCCACGACGCCCGAGCCGTCGGTGGTCGCCTACCTGTCCTCGGTGCTCGCCCGGGCCCGGTCCAGGGCGGTCGGCACCCGCTCGGCGTCTTGGCGGACCGTGGTCACCTTCTTCGTCGCCACCTTCCCGGCCGCGCTCTACCGGACGAGGCGGTGGTGGCTCGTCACCGCAGCGGTCAATGTCCTGGTGGCCTTTGCGGTGGGCTGGTGGTTCTACGTCAACCCGCAGTTCGAGTCCTCGTTGGCCTCGCCGTCCGAGATCGAGCAACTCGTCAGCCACGACTTCGAGGACTACTACAGCCAGTATGCCGCCGGCTCGTTCGCCTTCCGCGTGTGGACGAACAACGCCTGGGTGTCCGCGTTGTGCATCGCCTTCGGAGTCTTCGGGGTGCCGGTCGTCCTGCTGCTGTGGAACAACATCCTCAACGTCGCTGTCATTGGCGCACTCATGTGGCGCTATGACCGGGCCGGGCTGTTCTTCGGGTTGATCCTGCCGCACGGCATCCTCGAGCTCACTGCGGTGTTCGTGGCGGCGGGGGTGGGCCTGCGGTTGTTCTGGGCGTGGATCGAGCCCGGCCCGCAGACCCGGATGGCGGCGCTGGCCCGGGAGGGCCGGGCCGCGGTCTCGGTGGCTCTCGGCCTGGTCGTCGTGCTCTTCCTCTCCGGGATCATCGAGGCCTTCGTCACCCCCTCACCGCTGCCCACCTGGGCCCGGATCGCCATCGGGGTGCTCGCCGAGGTCGCCTTCCTCGGCTACGTCTTCACCCTGGGCCGGTATGCCGCCCTGCGTGGGGAGACCGGCGATGTGGCTCGGACGGACCAGGGTGACAGCGCTCCGGTGGCGGGCTGACCTGGCCGTTCCCTCGATGGCCGGCTGACTCGCAGTTTCAGAGCAGCCCTTGAGCCTTGAGCATGAGGTAGTGGTCGGCCAGTCTCGGCGGCAACTCCTCGGGTGAGGCGTCGATGACCGACACCCCCATCCGGCGCAGCACTCCGGCGGTCCGCTCGGCCAGGGCCAGGGTGCGTTCGGCCGCGGCAGCGGCATACGCATCGGTCGTGGTCTCGCGGCAGGCGGCCAGCCGGGCCACCTCGGGATCGGCGACCGAGGCGAGGACCACCCGGTGGTGGCGAGTGAGCGCCGGCAGACTCGGCAGTAGCGACTCCTGGATCGCCGCGGGTTCCAGCGGGGTGAGCAGCACGACCAGGGCCCGGCGCCGGGAGGTGTCCGCGATCGCACTGGCCAAGGTGGGCCAGGATGCCTCCAGCAGGGCGGGGTCCAACGGCGCCATCGCTTGCACGAGGTCACCCAGCAGGGTGGCGCGATGGGCCGACGTGGTCACCCTGGCCCGAAGCCATCGGTCCCCGGCGAGGAAGTCCACCCGGTCACCGGCCCGCGAGGCCAGCGCGGCCAGCAGCAGGGCGGCGTCCATCGCGGCGTCCAGGCGCGGCTGGTCGCCGACCCGGCCGGCTGAGGTCCGCGAGGTGTCCAGGACGATGATGACCCGCCGGTCCCGCTCCGGCTGCCAGGTGCGCACGACGACGTTCCGGCGCCGGGCGGTGGCCCGCCAGTCGATCGAGCGGATGTCGTCGCCTTCGACGTAGTCGCGCAGCGAGTCGAACTCGGTGCCCTGCCCCCGGGTGCGCACCGCGGACCGGCCGTCGAGTTGACGAAGCGAGGCCAACCGCGAGGGCAGGTGCTTGCGCGACTCGAATGGAGGCAGCGCCCGGACCACCCCGGGGACCTCGAGGGAGCGCTGTCGGGCGGCCAGACGCAGCGGTCCGAACGAGCGGATCGTCACTCGGTCGGCGGGCCGGTCCCCGCGGCGGGTCGGCCGCAGGGTGGTGCTGAAGCGGCGTCGTTCGCCGCCCTTGATCCTGGCCCGGTGTCGCTCGCCGCGTGCCCCCGCCGAGGGCACCCAGGCGTCGCGGAGCTGCCCGTGCAGGGTGCGGCGGGTGGGATTGGTGACCAGCACTCCCGAGGTGGCCGACTCCCCGAGCCGCACTGGGAGGATCGGCTCCCGTTCGACGATGAGCTTGGTGGGGGAGAGGGCCAGCAGGACGTCGAGCACGACGAGGGCCAGGCAGACCAGGGCCCAGAGCAGCACGGTGCGGCGGGTCGGCTCGAGCACCACCGCGACCCCGCCCAACAGGACGAGGATCGGTAGGCGCCCGCTGACGGTCATCCTGTGGCTCCGGGGGTCAGCGCGGGACGGGGACGGAGGCGATGGCGGTGGCCAGGACCGAGGCCACCCCGACCCCCTCGAGTTCGGCCTCCGGGCGCAGCGTGAGCCGGTGGGCCAGGGTCGCGTGAGCCAGCGCCTTGACGTCGTCCGGGGTGACGAAGGTGCGCCCGTTCATCCAAGCCCAGGCCCGGGAGGTGGCCAGCAGGGCGGTGGCCCCCCGCGGGGAGACGCCCAGGGCCAACGACGGAGACTGCCGGGTCGCCCGGGCGATATCGACGATGTATGCCGCCACCTCGGGTGCGATCCGCACCCGCCGGACCTCCTCGGCCCCGGCCGCGAGGTCGGCGGCCGTGGCGACCGGCCGGATTCCGGCGCTGCCCAGGTCACGCGGGTCGAAACCGGCGGCGTGCCGGGTGACGATCTCGATCTCCTGCTCGCGTGGCGGCACCGGCAGGACCACCTTGAGCAGGAAGCGGTCGAGCTGGGCCTCCGGCAACGGGTAGGTGCCCTCGTACTCGACGGGGTTCTGGGTGGCAGCCACGAGGAACGGCACCGGCAGCTTGCGCGGGTGGCCGTCGACCGAGACCTGGCGCTCCTCCATCGCCTCCAAGAGGGCGGCCTGGGTCTTCGGTGGTGTCCGGTTGATCTCGTCGGCGAGCAACAGGTTGGTGAAGACCGGGCCCTCCCGGAACGAGAACCGGCTGGTCGCGGAGTCGAAGACGAGCGAGCCGGTGATGTCGCCGGGCATGAGGTCCGGGGTGAACTGCACTCGGGTTGTTTCGACTGAGAGCGCCTGGGCCACCGAGCGGACCAGCAGGGTCTTGGCCACCCCAGGGACGCCCTCCAGGAGCACGTGGCCGCGGGCGAGCAGGCAGATGAGGATGCCGGTCACCGCCGCGTCCTGACCGACGACGGCCTTGCCGACCTCGCCGCGCACGGCCAGCAGGGCCGCCCGGGCGCCCGAGGGCGTTGGCGCGGGGTCGGGGGCCGGCACCGGTGCGGAGTTCCAGGGCTGTTCGCTCATCGGTGACGTATCTCCTTC
>CAZNLX010000141.1:0-5131 GCA_964573925.1 uncultured Intrasporangiaceae bacterium | reverse complement strand
TCGCGCTCGACGAGCAGCGGGTGCGCCGCCGACGGGCTCACCTTCTCCCGGAACGGGTATGCCGCGAAAACGGCGTGCACGTCCGGCGAGGTCGCCGCGCGCAGCCGGGCCAGGACCGGACGGTCGGCGTCGCGCAGGGCGGTCACCGCGTTGGCCAACTCCTGGCGGGGCGCGGTGCCGGCGTGGCCGGGGAGCGCGGCGATGGCCGCCTCGATGACCCGGGCGCCCTCCTCGAGCATGAGCGCCTCGTCGATGCCGGCCTCGATCTTGATCGTCCCGTCGTGGACCCAGGTGGCCCACGGGTCCGACCAGCCCTCGACCCGGTAGGACCACCAGCCGGTGCGGTCCGCGCTGACCACGGTGTTCCAGATGGACAGGCCCACGTTGGCGCACGTCATGGGGTAGTGGTGGTCGACCCCGTCGGGGTCGGTGAGCACGGCGGTGGCGTTGACCGCGTCGTGGCCCTCCCGGAAGACCCGGGCCTCGATCCAGAACTGCTCGTCGACGACCGACTTGGCCGGGCGGGTGCCGCCGTCGACGCTGGGCAACACGCCGACGACCGGGATGCGTCCGATCGGAGCGACGCCCGGGCGCAGGGCCGGGTGCGGTCCGGGGGGCAGGGCCGGACCGGCGGTCGGGGCGGACACCGCGGCCGGGGCAGTGGCCACCGGCGTGGCGGTTGCGACAACTGCTGCGGGTGCGGTCCGAGGTGTGGGTGCCGGGGCCGGAGCGGGGGTGGGCGGCATACCTGCGGTCGTGGGGGCGGTCGGCACCAGCGGGGTGGGCGGGATACCCGCGGCCGAGGTGAGCGGCTCGCGAGGGGTCGGGGCGCCCTTGGGACGCAGACGGTTGGCACGCTTACGGGCAGAGGAGGCGCTCACGCTCCGACGCTACTCGGAATCGTCCGAGCATGCCGCGCTCGAGGATGCGAGGACGGCGACATTCTCGGCCCTGCGTGTAAGCGCTTACTCGTCGGGGGCTCGCGGGCTTCTGGACGATTGCGGTAAACCCTCCGCTAGCCCCCTATAGTCGCTCCCCGTGAAGGCAATCCGACGCTTCAACGTCCGCACCGTCCTGCCCGAGCCCATCGCTGCGCTCGGTGACCTCGCGCTGAATCTGCACTGGTCGTGGCATCCCCACACCCGGGACCTCTTCGAGAGCATCGACCCGGCCCGGTGGGCGGAGTGTCGGCAGGACCCCACGAAGATGCTCGCCCGCCTGTCGGCGGCCGAGTTGGCCACGCTCGCCAAGGATGCCGAGTTCGTCGCCCGAGTCGAGTCCGCCAAGTCGGCACTCGACCACTATCTCGACGCGCCCCGTTGGTACCAGGAGTGGGCTGCCCAGCAGTCCGCCGACGGCGGGCCGGGTGCGCCGCGGGCCATCGCCTACTTCAGCCCGGAGTTCGGGATCACCCACGTCTTGCCCCAGTACTCCGGCGGCCTGGGCATCCTTGCCGGTGACCACCTCAAGTCGGCCTCCGACCTGGGAGTGCCGATCGTCGGCGTCGGGTTGTTCTACAAGACCGGCTACTTCAAGCAGTCGCTCAACGCTGCGGGCTGGCAGCAGGAGGCCTATCCGGTTCTGGACCCGGACGGCCTGCCGCTGGCGCTGCTGCGCGAGGCCGACGGCACGCCGACCGTCATCGAGCTGCGCCTGCCGGGCTCTCGGGTGCTCAAGGCACACGTCTGGCGGGCCCACGTCGGCCGGGTTCCGCTGCTGCTGCTCGACTCTGATGTCACCGGGAACGACGACGTCGCCCGTGGGATCACCGAGGCGCTCTACGGCGGCGGCGGCGACCGGCGTCTGGAGCAGGAGCTGCTGCTGGGCATCGGTGGCGTCCGCGCGCTGCGGGCCTGGTCACGGCTGACCGGGGCGCCCGAGCCCGACGTCTATCACACGAACGAGGGGCACGCCGGCTTCCTCGGGATCGAGCGGATCTCCGAGCTCGTCCGCGACCACCGGCTCACCTTCGATGAGGCCCTTGAGGCGGTCCGCGCCTCGACGGTGTTCACCACGCACACGCCGGTCCCCGCCGGCATCGACCGCTTCTCCGCCGACCGGATCCACATCTACTTCGGCGGCGACTGCGCGATGACCGGCATCCCCCTGGACCGCTTGCTGGCCATGGGCGCCGAGACCTACGAGGGCGGCGAGGCGGGCATGTTCAACATGGCCGTCATGGGGCTGCGGCTGGCCCAGCGGGCCAACGGCGTCTCGCTGCTGCACGGTCAGGTCAGCCGGGACATGTTCGACGGACTGTGGCCGGGCTTCGACCACGACGAAGTGCCGATCGGCAGCATCACCAACGGGGTGCACGCCCCGACCTGGGTGGACCGGCGCATGGTCGAGTTCGCCGAGGCACACCTCGGGCACGGCGCGCTGGACCGCGAGGGCGGCTGGGAGCAGTTGCGCAACGCCAACTGGGACCAGATGTGGGCCATCAAGCGGCAGATGCGTGAGCAGCTCGTCAACGAGGCTCGCCGCCGGGTGCGGGCCTCGTGGGTCGAGCGGGGCGCGAGCGCGGCCGAGCTCAAGTGGACCGACGAGATCCTCGACCCCGACGTGCTCACCATCGGTTTTGCCCGGCGGGTGCCGACCTACAAGCGGCTCACCCTCATGCTGCGCGACCCGGCGCGGCTCAAGAAGATCCTCCTGGACAAGAAGCGGCCGGTGCAGTTGGTCATCGCGGGCAAGTCGCACCCCGCGGATGACCTCGGCAAGCGGCTCATCCAGCAGATGGTCCAGTTCGCCGATGACCCCGAGGTGCGTCACCGGATCGTCTTCCTGCCCAACTACGACATCGAGATGGCTCAGGCGCTCTACCCCGGCTGCGACGTCTGGCTGAACAACCCGCTGCGGCCGTTCGAGGCCTGCGGGACCTCGGGCATGAAGGCTGCCCTCAACGGCGGGCTCAACCTGTCGATCCTCGACGGTTGGTGGGACGAGTGGTTCGACGGCCAGAACGGCTGGGCCATCCCGACCGCCGACGGGGTCCAGGACCCGGAACGCCGCGACGACATCGAGGCGGCCGCGCTCTATGACCTCATCGAGAACAGTGTCCGGGTGCACTTCTACGACCAGAACGAGAACGGCCTGCCGGTCCACTGGATGGAGTTGCTCCTGCACACCCTGGAGACCCTCGGTCCCAAGGTGTTGGCCACCCGGATGGTTCGGGACTACGTCAACGAGCTCTACGGTCCGGCCGCCCGCGCGGGCTGGGCCCTCGACGGACCCAAGTACACCGGGGCGCGCGAGCTCGCGGCATACAAGGCGAAGGTCCGTGCGGCCTGGCCCTCGGTGCGGGTCGAACATGTCGAGTCCTCGGGCGTATCCGACCAGCCGCAGGTCGGTGACGAACTGACCGTGCGCGCCTACGTCGACCTCGGCACGCTGCGTCCCGACGAGGTGCGGGTGCAGGCGGTCTACGGGGCCTCCAGCGACCGGGACGAGACGATCCGTCGCCCGACGGTCGTCAAGCTCAAGCACACCGAGACCTACGAGGGTGACCGGCACCAGTTCTCCGGGACGTTCACGCTGAACCAGACCGGGTCGTTCGGATACACGGTGCGGGTGCTGCCCAAGCACAAGGGCCTCGTGGCTGCCAGCGAGATCGGCCTGGTCGCCAACGCCTGACCCTCCGGGTGCCTGACTGATCCCTCGGACGCGGGTCCGTTCCTTCGGGAGTGGGTCCGTTCCCTCGGGAGCCCTCCCTTCGTCCCCGGATTTCCTCACACACGCGGGGGAAATCGCGGGCGAAGCGGCGTGGTGACCCGGAAATCCTCACACACGCGGGGGATTTCGGAGACCAGGCGGCCCGGGGGCCCGGATTTCCTCACACACGCGGAGGAAATCCGGGGCGCACCGAGCCCCGGTGCCGCCGAGTGTCCGTGCCCGGCGCTCGCCAGGACGCTACCCCGTCGCCAGGGACCGGGTCGGGAAGTGCGCGGCCCAGTCCCGACCCCGGATCTCGGCGTCCAGGCCACGCTCGTTCAGCACGGCCCGGACCCGATCAAGGGTCGATCCGGGAGTTCGATAGACGTCACCGGACGTCAACACCACGATCCGCCATCCCCGGTTCTCGAGCTCCTCGCGGCGCCGAAGGTCCGAGGACCACTGATCCTCGCGGTCGATGTGATGGCGGCCGTCGTACTCCACCGCCACCTTGACCTGCTTCCACGCCAGATCGAGTCGATAGAGCTGTCGTCCGGCATCATCGAGCACCACAAGATTGACCTTCGGCTCGGGCAGACCGGCCAGGACGAAGAGCATCCGCACCCGGCTCTCCATCGGGGACTCGACCCCGGGCCGCACGAACCCCGCGGCTTGCCGCGCCAGGCGAGCACCTGGACCGATGAACCCGGCAGCTGCCTTGCGCAGTCCGGTCGCCGTGACATGCTGCCGGCGAACGAGCCCGTCACCCAACACGACGAGATCGACCAGTTCGAGCCATGCGCTGAGGTCGAGGAAGGTCTGGATCGCGTCGGTGCAGGGGGCAGGAGTACCGCGGGCGAGCGGGGGCTGCGCGGCATACCGGCGAATGCGGACCTGCCTGCGGACGGTCATGGCGCCAGTGACCGTGCCGAGGTGAACCCACGCGGACTCTGGCACCGGCGCACCGAGCAGCAGCGCCGCCGAGTGATGGGTGGCGAAGCAGTCGTCGGTGGTCGTCCGCATGGCGGCCACGATGCCGATCTCGGGGGTGAGCTGGACGTCCGCGCTGATGTAGATCCCGTGCATGAGCCGCCGGAACCGGGCCGTGCCCAACTGCTCGTCGGTGAGGCCGGCCCGCAGCGCGTCCCGGCGGCGGAAGGGCAGGTCCAGACGCAGCGATGTCCTGCGGCTTCGGCGGGCCGGCGACGGATGAGGTGTGGTCACGGAAGGTCCTCCTGCGACGTTGCTTTCGCCCAAGACTCTGGCGCAGGTATGCCGCTCGCCGCCGAAGTTATCCACAAGGGCGGGCCGGTCCGGGCGTGACTGGCCCAGCCTTGCCGGCCGCATCCGGCCCGGAAAACCTCACACACGCGGAGGAATTCCGCGAGGAAGTGCCCCAGCGTGCCGGAATTCGCTCGCGTGTGTGAGGTTTTCCGGGAAGGGGTGGGAAGGGGTGGGCTGAGTTGGAAAGGGGTGGGCC
>CAZNLX010000140.1:0-5135 GCA_964573925.1 uncultured Intrasporangiaceae bacterium | reverse complement strand
GGGTCGATGCGGCACGAGACTCTGCTCGAGTTGGCTGCCCGCGATGGCCACCATCTGCCAGACGCCTTGGTCGATGATTGGCCACCGCAACTGTCTGCGTCTGATGAAAAGGGTTGGTTCCGCTTCCAACGTCTCTACGACCTGGCCCGCTCGTGCGTCCGCGGGGAAGCCACGCTGCGCCGGATCGTCGACGAGGCCGCGGCCGACGAGGCTGCCGAGGGCTCACGCTGGTTGGAGCTGCAGGTTGAACCGAGCTCGTATGCCGCGGACGTCGGTGGCATCACGCCCGCCCTCGAGATCATCCTCGATGCTGCCCGAGAGGCAACCGAAGCCCACGGGGTCGGGGTGGGGATCGTCGTGGCGGCCTCGCGGATCCGCCATCCCCTGGACTCGCGAACCCTGGCCCGGCTGGCCGCGCGCTATGCGGGTGACCGGCCGGGAACGGTGGTCGGATTCGGGCTCTCCAACGACGAGCGGCGCGGGGCGACCGCGGACTTCGGGTCGGCCTTCGACATCGCTCGGCGAGCCGGCTTGGCCCTGGTGCCGCACGGCGGCGAGTTGCTCGGCCCGGCGGCGGTCCAGGAGACCCTCGGGGTGCTGCGCCCGGACCGGCTGGGCCACGGAGTCCGAGCGGTGGAGGATCCCCGGGTCCTCGACGAAGTGGCCGAGGCCGGGGTCGCGCTCGAGGTCTGCCCGGGCAGCAATGTCGCCATGGGGGTCTACCCGAGCGCCGCACAGGTGCCACTGCCGGCACTCGTGGCTCGCGGCATACCGGTGGCTCTCGGGGCGGATGACCCGCTGCTCTTCGGGTCCCGGCTGATCGCCCAGTACGCCCTGGCCCGGGACGCGAACGGCTTCTCCGACGCCCAACTGGCCGACCTGGCCCGGGACTCGATCCGGGCCAGCCGAGCCCCTGAGGAGACCCGCCTGTCGGCCTTGCGGGAGGTCGACCATTGGCTGGCCGGGCCGGAGCCGCTCAGCCCGGCCGTCTAGGCTGACGCAATGACGAGCCGACGGATCAGTGCCGCGACGAGCGGCCTGGCGCTGCTCATGGCGCTCGGCCCGGCGACCCTGACGGGCTGTTCGACGGGCGGTGGCCAGGGAGCGGCAACCTCCTGGACCGCGACTGGCACGACGAGCCCGACGCCATCGGCCGAAGGCACCACGGCCACTGCGCCGAGCCCCACGGTGACGAGCGCGCCCTCCGGTCCGGCCCCGACCGCGGCCCCGACCGCGGCCCCGACGGTCACCGCGACCCTGCGCCCTCTCGTCGGCGCCATCCCGACGAGCTTCACCACCGTCGAGCGGTCGATGACCGACGACGCGTTGGGCCATCGCATCCTGGTGACCCGGCTGGCTCGGGACCTGCCGTGGCCCGCGGAGCTCGCAGCCCAGGCGACCGCCTTCGAATTGGTCGGGTTGGAACTGCAGTTGGCCCCTGGCACCACCTATACGGCCACCCTGCGCGCACTGGACTTCTCCCTCATCACGGGGTCGCAATACCCGAACCGGCCCGACCCGCTGCTCAACGAACATCTCGCTGCCGCCGGGTGGCGGGTTCTGCCCGACGAGGTCGGGGTCGGCGAGTCGGTGATCGGTTGGTTGGTCTTCAAGGTCGACCCCAAGGGAGCCACCTCGATCCGGCTGGACTACACCAGGCCCGAGATCGCCGTTGCCGGTTCGAAGACCCGATTCCCGCGGACCGTGCTCAGCCTGCAGATCGTCGGCTGACGACCTCACGGCCGAGCAGCCGGCGCCGGCCGGAACGGAACTCAGCGCGGGGCCGTTCGCGCACCGGCGGCGGGGTCACAGCGCCAGACCGACGAGCACCGGCTCGTTGACCAGGCGCACGCCGAAGGCCGCTTGCACCCCGTCCCGGACGGTCCGCGCCAGATTGACGATGTCTCGGGCCGAGGCACCTCCCCGGTTGGTCACGGCGAGGGTGTGCTTGGTCGACAAAGCGGCCGGACCCGGCATACCGAAGCCCTTCGCAAAGCCGGCCCGCTCGATGAGCCAGGCGGCACTCGTCTTGACCCCCTCCGGGCCGTCCCAGCGCGGCGGGGCCGGGGCCTCCGGGCCGAGCCGGTCGGCCACCCGACGCTCGAGCCGCTCAAAGTCCGATGCGGTGAGCAGCGGATTGGTGAAGAAGGACCCGCAACTCCAGGTGTCGTGATCGGCCTCGTCGAGCACCATGCCGCGACGGCGCCGTTGATCCAGGACCGCCTCGCGGGCGGCAGCGAGCGGAACCCGCTCCCCTTCGCCGACGTCGAGGGCGGCCGCGAGGTCGGCATACCGGATCGGTGCCGAGCGTGTCGAGAGCGGGAGCTGGAAGACGACCTCGAGGACCACCCACCGGCCGGCACCACGCTTGAACATCGAGTCCCGGTAGCCGAAGCCGCACTCGGCGGCGGCGAGCGTGCGCACCCGGGCCGAGGTCCGGTCCCAGACCCGGACCTGGGCGATGGTGTCGGCGACCTCTTGACCGTAGGCCCCGACGTTCTGCACCGGCGTCGATCCGGCGCAGCCGGGGATCCCGGAGAGGGCCTCGACGCCAGACCAGCCCTCGGCCACGGCCATGGCGACGACATCGTCCCAGGGCTCCCCCGCCGCGACCCGGACCGTCGCCCCACTGCAGGCGTCCTTGGACTCGACCTTCACGCCACGGCCGGCGACCCTGACCACCGTGCCGCGGAAGCCCTCGTCGGCGATGACGAGATTGGACCCCCCGGAGAGCACCAGCATGGGTTCGCCGGCATCGTCGACCTCGCGAATCGCGTCGACGAGCTCGTCCGCCGACTCGACCGTGACGATCCGGTCGGCGGGGCCGCCGACCCGCATCGTGGTCAGGCCCGCCAGTGGTGCGTCGAAATCCTCGCGCACGTCAGGCAAGCTGGACGACGGCCTGAGCGCGGCCGAGCACCCGATCGCCCGCGCAAACCGCGGCGACGTCCACGGTGACCTGTCGGTTGGCCTCGTCGAGCGAGGTCACCGAGGCGCTGACCTCGATGTCCGCACCGGCGTCGTAGGGGACAACAACCGGCTTGGTGAACCGGGTGCCGTAGCGCACCACTGCGCCGGCGTCGCCGGCCCAGTCGGTGACGACGGTGATGGCCGCGCCCATGGTGAACATTCCGTGCGCGATGACGTCGGGCAGCCCGACCTTCTTGGCGAACGGCTCGTCCCAGTGGATCCGGTTGCGGTCCAGGGAGGCCCCGGCGTACTGGACGAGCCGGGCCCGGTCGACGTGGACGGTCCTGGGCGGCAGCACGTCGCCCACGGCGACGCCGTCGAAGCGCCGACGGGCGGTGTCGTTGCTCATGGCCGTCACTCCCCTCCTCGCACGACGACGGTCGAGAACACCGTCGCCACCGGTTCGGCACCACTGGAGAGCTCGGTCCGGGTGACGATCATCGTGTGACCTCCGGCCGCCTTGACCGAGTCGACCGTCAGCACCCCGACGATCTCGTCGCCCGCGGTGAGCGGGCGATGGTGGACGAAGGTCTCCTCACCGTGGACGACTCGACCGAAGTCGATGCCCGCCTCGGGGTCAAAGATGAAGGCCATCTCGGCCCGCTGGGCGATGAGGACCGCGAAGGTCGGCGGCGCGATGACGTCGCGGTAGCCGCGAGCCACGGCAACCTCGCGGTCGGTGTGCACCGGATCGGTCGCCCCGACCGCTTCGGCGAACTCGGTGATCTTCGCCGCGCTGACGACGTAGGGAGCGCTGGGCGGATAGACCCGCCCCACGAACTCGGGGTTGACCGGCATACCGGAAGCCTAGGCCACCCGGGAACGGGGAAGCCCCCGTCACCCGGGGTGGGTGATCGGGGGCTTCGACCGTCAGACGACTCAGGCCTCGGGCTTGAGCGGAAGCACCGCCAGGCTCGCGATGCACGGCGTGACCTTGTAGTCGTTGCGAAGCAGTTCGATGAACTTGCGCATGTGTATCCCCCCTCGGAGATCTCACGTCGCCACCCTGTTGGTGACGGCTCGAGGTGCGCTGGGTTGTGACCGTCTCTGGTCGTTCACCCGTTGTTTACCTTTGAAAGGTTAGCAGTTCACTTTGGCCGTTGCAAACTGCGGAAGGTACCAGCGTGTCGCGTGTCGCGGAAGGGCCCGAGTCCCGTGATCTGAGCCACCGCCCGCGACGACGACGCGCCGCCCCTATCCCCGAGGGCCGCGCCGAGCCGACACCGGTGGGGTCCCGGTCAGGACCGGTCGCCCAGACGCGCGTTGACCAGACGGGTCAACCAGGCGGGGCTGACGCTGTCCAGCGCCATGAGCGCCCGGGCCGGGACCCCCACGCCGTGGTGCACCGATCGCGGCCCTCGAGCCGGTGCATCCACCAGCCGCAGCACCACCGCGGCGACGTCCTCGGGCTGGCTGCGGCTGCGAATTCGTTGTGCCGCACCGCTGTCCATCTCGCGGATCATCTCCGTCTCGACGAACAGCGGCCACACCGCGTCGACCCGGATGCCGTCGCGCGCCCACTCCAGGTCCAGCGCCTCGCTCAGCCCCCGCACCGCGAACTTCGTCGCGGAGTAGCTCGCTAGTCCCGGCTGACCGTAGATCGCCGAAGCCGAGGCGAGGTTGATGACGTGCGCCTGCGAACTGCGCCGCAGCATCGGGTACGCCGCGTGACAGCCGGTGACCACTCCGGCGAGGTTGACGTCGATGACGGCGCGGTGCCGCTCCACCGGGATCTCGGCGAAATCTCCCGACGCCAGCACCCCCGCGTTGTTGACCAGGACGTCGAGCACACCCCCGCTGACCGCCCCGACCTCCGAGAGCACTGCCGACCAGGCGGCCGGGTCCCGGACGTCCAACCGGGCGGTCATCCCGGGTGCGCCGAGTTCGGCGCGCACCGCCGACAGGGCCGTCTCGTCGACGTCGGTGGCCATGACCCGATGACCGGCCCGCGCGAAGGCCAACGCCGTCGCCCTACCGATACCCCGCCCCGCACCCGTGACCAAGACCGTCCGCATGGGCTCATCCTGCCCGGCGGTTCACCGGCATACGACAACGCCGCGCCCCCCGCACGGGGAGACGCGGCGTCGGATGTATGCCGGCTGCGAGCCTCAGCGGGTCTCGCGGTGCTCCGTGTGCTTGCCGCACTTGGGGCAGAACTTGGCCAG
>CAZNLX010000139.1:0-5161 GCA_964573925.1 uncultured Intrasporangiaceae bacterium | reverse complement strand
CGGGCTCGGGAGGCGTCACTGACCGCCGACACCGCGACAGGCTGGTGACCGGAGCGGGCGAGGGCAGCGCCGAGAACCGCACCGGCACGTCCGGCACCGACGATCCCGACGCGCAGGCGGGCTGTCGGCCCCGTTGGCGTGCTCACCCCTTGAACCTACTCTCACCGGGGCCACTGCCCGCGCCCATCGCCTGTGGGAGGGGCAACGCGATTCGCACACCGACATCGCGATGGGCACACCGGCATCGCGATCGGCGCAGACCTATCGCGATAGGCGCCCCAGGATCGCGATAGACGTGACCACATCGCGCAGCAACGCGACCACCCGCCACCTAACGCGACGCGCGACGAACGACGAGGGGCAGGCCGTCGCCGCAACCGGATCAACCCCGGTAGGTTCGCCCCATGCCGATGATCGGATGGGTGCACGCCTGGCAGGAGGCGCTCTACGGCCACCGAGGCTTCTACCGGGCGCAGCTGCCGGCCCGCCAGTTCGCCGCCGCGACACACCCGCCTCTGGGTGCAGTGCTGGCGGAAGCGATCTGGCACACCGCCGACGCGCTCGAACTCTCCGGGGTCGTCGACATCGGCGCTGGGCGCGGGGAACTCATCGGGGCGCTGCACGCCCACCGCCCGGACCGGCCCCTGCTCGGCGTCGACGTTGTCGACCGGCCGGAGGGCCTGCCTGCTGGCGTCGGCTGGCTGCGCGGGCCCGGCGGTGCGCCGCTGCCCGACGAGTTGGTCGACCTCACCGACGTCCTCGTCGTTGCCCACGAGTGGCTCGACGTCGTGCCCTGCGTCATCGGTCAGGCCGACGCCGACCTCGTCGTCCGCGAGGTGCTCGTCGATCCGGCCACCGGACGCGAGGCCCTCGGCGACCCGCTCGGCGATGCTGAGTGCGCCTGGCAGCAACGACACTGGCCGGTCGCCGCGGAAGGCGACCGGGTCGAGGTCGGGCTCAGCCGCGACCTCGCCTGGGCGGACCTGCTCTCCCGGGTATGCCGCGGGGCCGCCATCGCCATCGACTCCGGGCACGTCCTGGCCGGCCGGCCACGGACCGGAACGCTCGCCGCGCACCGCGGGGACGCAGCGGTCACCCCGGTCCCGGACGGTTCCTGCGATCTGTCCGCCCAGGTGTCCGTCGACTCGCTCACTCACGACGAGGTCCACACCCAGGCCAGCGCCTTCGAGAGATTCGGGATCTGGGCGCCGATGCCCGACCCGGCGTTGGCTCGGTGCGACGAGGCGGCATACCGGAGGCGCCTGAACCGGGCCACCTCGGCAGCGGCGCTGACCAACCCGGCCGGGCACGGTGCCTTTCGCTGGGTCGTCGTCCGTCAGGCCGGGGCGACGACGAGGCGTTCGTAGCCGCGCAGGACGAAGGTCGGCCGACGGACCGCCTCGACCACCTGCAGGCGAGGCCAGCGCCCCAGCAGCACCCCCGCGGAGGTCGCCAACTCGAGCCGGGCCAGCGGCGCCCCGACGCAGAAGTGAATGCCCGCGCCGAAGGCCAGGTGCGGGTTGGGGTCACGGTCGGGTCGGAAGGCATCCGGCTCGTCAAAGACCGCAGGATCCCGATTGGCCGCCCCCAGCAGCGCGGCAATCTTCTCCCCCGGCCGGATCGGCACCCCCTCGATCACCGTGTCATGGGTCGCGGTGCGCTCGAACAGGTGCAGCGGCGAGTCGTGCCGGAGCATCTCCTCGACGAGGGTGACCGGATCGCCGAACTCCCCACCGGCCGCCAGCAGCGAGGCCAGCCCATTGCCGAAGCCGTTGACGCTGGCCTCATGCCCGGCGTTGAGCAGGAGCACCGCCGTCGCGACGAGCTCGCGCGGGGAGAGCCGGTCGGTGCCGTCGCGGGCCGCCACGAGATCGGACAGCAAGTCAGTGCCCGGGTGGGCCACCCGGTCGGCCGCCAACTCCTCGACGTATGCCGCGAACTCCCGACTGGCGGTCTGCGCCTGCACCTCCTGCTCTGCGGTGCGGGTCATCTCGTACATCTTGACGATGGCCTGCGACCATGGCCGCAGCAGATGCCGGTCGGCGTCCGGCACCCCGAGCAGCTCGGCGATGACCAGGACGGGCAACGGTTCGGCCAGGCTCTCAATGACGTCGAACGACCCGGCCTCACGGACCTGGGCCGCGCAATCCTCGACGAGCCCGACGGTCAACTCCTCGATCCGCGGGGCGAGCCGTTGCACGTGCCCGCGCCCGAAGGCTCCTGCGATGAGCCGGCGCAGCCGGGTGTGCTTGGGTGGCTCGCTGTCGAGGATCGAGTCGGCGTGCAGCCAGTTAAAGGTCTCCCAGTCGCCGTCCGGCTCGCGTGGGGTGAAGATGCGCCCGAGGGCCCGGTCCCGAAGCACCGCATTGCAGGCCGCGTGGCTCGTCGCGACGTACATCCGCAGGCCAGAGTGCCAGCCCACCGGGGCCGTTGAGCGGCAGGCGGCGAGGGCAGCATACGGGTCGGCGACGACCGCGGGGTCGGTGAGGTCGAGCAGGTGCCCCACCTCGGGTGCGGGGGACGAAAAGGACAGCGTTGTCACGCGCGTCACCGTACCGGCTCGGTATGCCGCTGCGGCAGACTGACCGGTATGCCGCCTGTTCTCGGGGAACCGGCGCGTCGGGTGGTTCGTGGATCCCGGGGCGCGTCGGCTGCCACACCTGCCGAGGCGGGTGCACTCCGGGTCCGGACCGGACGGCAGCCGGTGCGGTTCGCCGCCGCAACGCTGGTGTGCGGATTCGCGGCAGCGGTGGGCGGGTGCGGACCGAGCGACTACACCAGTTCGTCGCTGACCACGTTGGCCCCGGCTTCCTCGCGGCCTTCGGTGTCCACCAAGACGCGCGGCACGCCGTCATCGACGACGACCGCACCGGCGACCAGCGCCCTGGGGACTCTCCCGCCGGTCTTGTCCTCGGCCCCCTCGCCCGTCGACGGAAACGTCATCACCTCGGTCGCCGATCTTCCGGCCGCCTTCGGTTGCCCCAAGATCCCCGAGCCGATCGTCATCCCCGCCACGGCGACGTCGCCGACCGCGGTGGTGTGCCGCAGTTCGCTGGCCGGCGAGGCCCTCTACCTATGGTTCGCGGGTGACCCGGACGCGAAGTACCTCGCAGTCACCGCGGCCATGGCCAAAGCCCGCTACGTCCGGGCCGGCAAGCGATGGGTGGCTGGCGGGATGGTGGACAAGCAGATGGGCACGGTCGGCGGGGAGGTTTACAAGGGCTGACCGAGAGCTCAGGGACGACTGAGGGGACCTCCCGATGGTTCTCTCGGGGCCCGCACGAGACGATGTCGTCATGAGCACCGACACTCCCCAGGATTCTCCGGTCTGGCCACCCCAGCCGTCGAGCCCGGCGCCAGCCCCGCAACCATCGTCGGCTCACCAGCCGGCTGCCTGGTCGGCCGGGCCCCAGGATGCGGTTCAGCAGGCCGAACCGCAACGGATCTGGACCGTGCTCAGCGAGACCAAACGTCGCGGAGCCTGGCAGGTGCCCGAGCGACTCGTCCTGCCGGTCGTCATGGGTGATGTCCTCGTCGACCTCCGTGAGGCCACCCTCACCGCGCCGGTGACGACGCTTGAGGTGCAAGGGCTGATGGGCGAGGTGAAGATCGTCGTCCCGGACGGCGTGCGGGTCGAGTGCACCGGCTCACCCATCATGGGCGAGTTCGAGGAGCGGTCGGATGCAGGGCTTGCCCAGCCCACGCCCGGAGCACCGCTGGTCCGCGTCGTCGCAGCCATGATCATGGGTCAGGTTCGGGTGTTCCGAACCGCTGCGGCGGTGGGCACCGGGGCCTATGCGATCGACGGCATGACCGGGTGGAAGCACCGGCGGCGGCAACGGCGCTCGCGCGACTGAGGATCCCGAGTTCGCCAGATCCACAGACCGGTTCCCCCTACGGCCGTCCGGCCGGCTCTCCCCCGGGCCGGGGCAGGCGCCCCCGCGGCCCTCAAGAGCCCAGGTCAGGCCGGGGCGGGTCCGCCCGCCTCCGCGCCGGGTGTCTCGGTGCCCCCGGCCGAGGCTCCGGGGGCGCCCCCGTCCGGTGGCTGGACCCGGCAGATCCGCTGCGCGAGCAAGCCGCTGACCACGAGCAGCAGTGCGGCGGCGACGTGTCCGACGAGCAGCCAGAGTTTGGCCCGCTGCGAGTCGACGTCGGCGTCGGGCAGGACGGCAAGGGCCTGCGCGGCATACCAGCCCACCAACCCGGCCCCGGTGAGCGCGGCGGCCTGGGCCAGGACGAGCGAACGGGCCGCCCGCAGTGCGCTACCGGGAGGCACCACCCGGCGTTCGAGCATCTTCTTCACCGGCAGGGCGGCCGCGTAGACCCCGGCGGCCATGAACAGCAGCAGGACCACCCCACCCCACCCGGGCGTTGGCACCGATCCGCCCACCAGCCGCAGCACGGCCAGCCCGACCACCGTGACGACGACCGCGATGACGGCGAGTTGGCCCAGTCGCACCCCGCCCGACTTCACCATGCCGGGCTCCAGTCCGGTCCGGGGCGCAATCCGGTCCGGCCCAGTTCGGCGGCCACCTCGGCCACCGGGCGCACCGGGTGGGCAACGGTCGGCCCGAGCCGAAGGGTGGCCTCAGGATCGGCCTGGGCCCACGGGACGACGACGAACCCGCGCTCGTGAGCACGCGGATGCGGCAGGAGCAAGGCCGCGGTGTCCGAGAGTCGTTCCCGAGGGCTGCCCGGCCGGCCGAACTGGACGAGGTCGAGGTCGAGGGTCCGGGCTCCCCACCGGACCTCCCGGGTGCGGCCGTTGTGGTGTTCGATCGCGTGCAGGGCGCGAAGGAGTGCCGCTGGGGAACCCGCGAAGGATGCCAGCGCCACCCCG
This sequence comes from uncultured Intrasporangiaceae bacterium, assembly GCA_964573925.1. Taxonomy (GTDB): domain Bacteria; phylum Actinomycetota; class Actinomycetes; order Actinomycetales; family Dermatophilaceae; genus Phosphoribacter. The sequence goes on along the minus strand of CAZNLX010000139.1, from coordinate 321 downwards.
TTGAGGTATGCCGGCTGGTCCGGTCCGCCGACCGGGTCGGACTCCACGAGCCGACTCAGACCGGTGATCGTCAACCTCGGGACGTCGGCGAGTTGTTCGACGGCCTCGGTGAGGGTGTCGACGCGATGGCCCACATTTGACCCGAGGGCGATGACGACGGGAGTGCCACGCTCGCGCCGGATCTCGACCCGGACGTCGCCGAACGGGACCCCGACCGGTGCCTGCGGCTTGTGCACGACGACCTCGACCGCATCGACCCGCTCGCGGGCCAGGATGTCGGCGGCGATGACCTCGGCGAGCGCCTCGATGAGGTCGAAGGGC
>CAZNLX010000138.1:0-5183 GCA_964573925.1 uncultured Intrasporangiaceae bacterium | reverse complement strand
GGGCATCGGTCGCCGAGTCGTGATAGGCATTCCACAGGCCGGCCGTCTTCACCTGATGGTGCCGGCGATGCTTGGCGGTGAGGTTTCCGGCGGTCGTCGGTCCGGCCGGCCAGGGCACGTCATGGTCCAGGTCGCACGAGCTCGCGGCCACCACGCAGCCCGGCGCTCGACACACCCGGTCCCGGGCCTGCACCTGAGCCCGCAATCGCGTCGGAGGAACGTAGCCGGTCGTCGACGCCTCGACCAGCGCCCCGGTCAGCGGGTCGGTCACCAGCCGTTCCCAGACGCTGCCGGGGGCGAAGGCAATCTGACGCGCTTGCTCGGCACCGATCCACCCGTGCCCGGGAACTTCGGCGACCCCGCCGTCCGCCCCGGCGAGCAAGCCCACCGGAACCACGACCTGCACCCGGGCAGAAGGCAGCCCACCTAACCGCGACCATTCGATCTCGCCCTCACCCGCACCCGGCGACGACGCGGCCGGGTTGCCGTACAGCAGAAGGTCGAGGGCAACATCTGAGCGCAGCTGCGCCAACGACCGCCCCGGGCACGCCCCGGATGCCCGGATCGACCGTGCGATCCGATCCACCCGCTCCACCGCCCCGACGACCCGCATCCCGTCCCCCGACACGGACAGGCATCCCGAACCGTCCGCATCCAGCACCGCGCGCGCATCCCGATCGGCCACCGCGGCCCGGAGCACTTCGCCGTCAGCCCGCCGCCGGGCCAACTCTCGGCGCAACCGGCGGCGCCGAACGGCATACGAGGGCCGATCCCCGGAACGCACCGGCGCGACGACCGCCCCCACGACCTCGTCGGCGGTGGCCGGGTCCAAGGCCGGGGTGTCTTGGAACAGCCCGACCACCTGCCACAGGGCGAGATCCCCGGCAGCCAGGGTCGACAGCAGGGTTGCCACCCGCACCGGATCGGCCGTCGCCAGGGCCAGCCGACCCCGGCACTCGCCCTCGCCCAGGCCGGTGGCCGCCATCACCTCGTCCACCACGCCCGACGACACCACGCTGGACACCCATTCGTGAGGGTCGCGCACCCCCACCGGAACTCTGCCGGGTTCGTCCATCGCCGCCGCGTACTCCCCCTCCAAGACCCGCCACGCGGGCAACACCAAGGCATCCAGCCGAGCCTTCAACCGCTCCACCAGGTCGATCAACGCCACCGCGGCACCCGCTGCGACCGACCGTTCCGCGGCAGCCGCAGCGACCGGCCGTTCCATTGCGCCCGTTCCGGCAGGCGGCCGCGCACCGCCCACCAACGGCTGGGCGACCTCGCGGCACGAACTGGACATGTCAGACATTCTAGTCGAAAACCTGTTCGACGACAAGCTCAACCTGCCTGCCCGGCAAGGAAATCCACCAGGGCCAGAGTCGAGCGATCTGGGTTCGTCACCGGCCCCGCGATGCCTGCCGGTCAGCCGGCGACGAAGGCAGGACGCCCGGCGACGGGACGCGGGGTGGCCGGTGACCGTCCCTCGATGGCCTAGGAGACGCTGACCGCCTGGCCGTCCGGCACGAGCAGCACCCACAACGGTCCGGCCGGGAAGGTCAGCGGCGAGCCGTCGGGCCCGGTGATCACCGTCGGCGCACGGTCGGACGCTCGCGACCACGTGCCGTCATAGACCGCCCCGCCCCGCAGCACCTGCGCCCGCCCCGAGCCGATGAGGTCGAGCGTCGGGGTGGGCATCCCATTGACGTCCCTGTTCGCCGACGGCCGCGACGCGACCCATTGCACGAGAATCCCGGCCGCGCTCGCCCGGGTGCCGTCCGGCCCGGCTTCCGGCCGACCATCCGTGGTCACCAGATAGCGCCCGCCCACGGCGTCCCAGGTCATGCCGATCCGTGCGGCGGGGTATGCCGTCGCGAGACTCCCCCCGGGCCGCCCGCCCGCGGGCGCAGCACCGACGCGGAAACCGACGTCGCCGGCCGGGGTGCTCAGCGGGGCACGGTCGAGCAGGACTGCCGGGTCACCGATGACGTTGTAGGGGGCCCGCCGACCGGGCTCACGCCGATAGCCGCGGCCGCCGACATCCATCGACACATTGATCGGGGCCGCGCCTGCCAGGGTCGAGGCGGTCAGCGCCGAGGCTCCGGAATACGCGAAGGCGACCGCGCCGTAGTTGGCGAGGATCGTCGCGTCGAACTCCCGGGCACTGCGCACCGGGCCGACCTGGGGCGGCATCCGGCTGGCGAAAACGGCCAGCAGCCGAGTGAGCCCACCTTCGACCGGCGTCACATAGACGATGTCGGCGGCGTCGAGGCCGATCCGTGGTCGGGCCGCACCGGTGTTGTCGATCTTCACCGCGAGCACCCGCCCCCCGCCGAGCAGCGGTGACCCGCCCGGAAGCCCGGCGGTGGCAGTGGCGGTCACCGTCGCGGACGGCACCGGGGTCGCGGTGGCGGCGGGCGGCATACCGGCGGACGGGACGACAACGGCAGGCGGGCCGGCGGTGCACGCGGCGGCGAGCAGCAGAAGCGCCGCCGCAGCGGCGGCCCGGGAGTGGCGTGCCCGGTGCGGGCGGCGCGGGGTCATCGTGTCCAAGTCCTCCAGACGTGGTTGTGGGGCCGCGGAACGTCCGCGGCCCCACAACCAACGTCGTGAACCGAAGGCACTGAACCGGTCAGCGAGTGTCGTTTCCGACACGAGGGCCTCACCCGGGATGCGGGAGTGCCGGGGGCCCATCCACTTCGTTCTCGACTCGACGGGCCGGCGCCTGGGGGGGAGGTGTCGACGACGTCTGAACACCATGATGACCCCTGATTCGGTGCCCGCGCGCGGGGAAGACGTTTTCCTTACCAAGATTTTACGGTTGAGGCGGCCGGCGTATACCGAGGTTGATCAGCGCTCAGTGGCGCTGGATGTTGGCGTGCACCCAGTCAACGATTTCGTGCGTCGTCGCACCCGGGGTGAACACCTTGGCGACGCCCAGCGTCTCCAGCTGCGGGATGTCCGCATCGGGGATGATGCCGCCGCCGAAGACGACGATGTCGGCCGCGTCGCGGGCCTTGAGCAGCTCGACCACCTTGGCGAAGAGCGTCATGTGCGCGCCGGAAAGCACCGACAGTCCGACGGCGTCGGCGTCCTCCTGGATGGCCGCCTCGACGATCTGCTCCGGGGTCTGGTGCAGGCCGGTGTAGACGACCTCCATCCCGGCGTCGCGCAGCGCCCTCGCCACCACCTTCGCCCCACGGTCATGACCATCCAGCCCGGGCTTGGCGACGACGACACGAAGCGGGGAGTCACTCATGGGGGCACTCTATCGAAGGCACCCCCCAAGGAGGCCGGACCAGTGGCCCAATCCACCGTGATCGCGGCAACCCACTCCCGCAGCGGGGACTGCGAGGGACGCAGCGGGGGACGCAGTGCGGGGACAGCGGGGGACCGCAGCGGGGGACGCAGTGGGGGACGCGGCATACCCCCATGGTGTGACGCTCGCCACATCCGAGGCTCGGCCAAGCGGGCGAAACTGGCCGGTGGCCAGCGAAAACTGGACCAGCTCTTGGAGATAACGAATACATCACGCTACCCTCGCCGAGGCCACCTTCGATCTGCGGGAAGAGATCCACCGACGTGACCGATGCGAAATACCGTGGGCGCCATCGCGCCAAGCGGAGCTCCGGCATCAGCCCTCGACTCGTGGGCACCGGTTTGGTGCTCCCGACGACCGCGACCCTCGCGGTCGTCTCCGTGTCCGGCGGCGCCCCCATCGCCCTCACCAGCGGGCCGGTGGCGGGCACCCCCGTCGTCGACGAGGCGGCCAACGACCAGGCTGAGCTGACCCAGGACAAGACCGGCGACGCACATCTGCTGGCTCGCGGAGTCCAGGACCGGGCGGCCCGCGACAGCGAGCGCACCCGAGTCGGCCTCCTGACGGCCGAGAACGCCAAGCGCGCCGCGGCTGAAGCCGCACTGCAGGCCGACCGGGCCCCCCTGCAGGTGAGTCTGGTCGGCGCCAAGGGCGCCAACCAGATGTCCGCGCCGTCGGTCGGGGCTCTCAAGGGTGCGAGCCTCGGCTCGAAGGAATGGGTCAACCCGCTGTCCGTCGCGTACCAGCTGACCTCCCCCTACGGCTGGCGGTGGGGCAGGATCCACCCCGGCCAGGACATGGCCTGCCCCACCGGCTCGGAGGTCCACGCGATCTCGAGCGGGGTCGTCGTCTTCGCGGGCTGGGAAGGTGGCTACGGCTACAAGGTCGAGATCGAGCACTGGGACGGCACAGTGTCCTGGTACGCGCACAACAGCCGGCTGCGGGTGACCAAGGGCACGATCGTCACGACCGGTCAGGTCATCTCCCTCTCCGGCAGCACGGGGCACTCGACCGGGCCGCACCTGCACCTGGAGATCCACCCCAAGGGTGGCAACGCGGTTCCGCCACGGTCATGGCTGGCCGCGCGCGGGGTGACCCTGTAGTCCCCTGCGCGTCAGAGCTTCTCGACGGGCGCGTAGCGCAGCAGGAGGCGCTTCACCCCGATCGAGGCACCAAAGTCGACGTGGGCCAGCGCCCGCTCCCCTTCGCCCTCGACCCGCACCACCGTGCCCAACCCGAACGAGTCGTGGCTGACCCGATCACCGGCAGCGAGGGCGAGCACCCCCCGATTGCCAGGTGAGCGCACTCCGGGACGAGCCGCGAGAGTCGCGACCGCCGGTTCCGAGGTCCGCCGACCGAACCTCGCCGTGTCCGAGGCGGCAGCCTCCCGCTCCCAGGCCACGAGGCCTGCGGGGATCTCGTCGAGGAAGCGCGACCCGGGGTAGTACTGCGGCTGGCCCCATGCCGATCGCACCGCCGCGCGAGACAGATGCAGTCGCTCGCGGGCCCGGGTGATCCCGACATAGGCCAGGCGCCGCTCCTCCTCCAACTCCTTGGGGTCGGCGAGGGAGCGCAGGTGTGGGAAGGTGCCGTCCTCCAGCCCGGTGAGGAAGACCACCGGGAACTCCAGGCCTTTGGCGGTGTGCAGGGTCATAAGGGTGACCACTCCCCCGGCGTCGGCCTGCGAGCCGGCTCCCGAGCCGGCCTCGGCGTCCGGGATCTCGTCCGCGTCGGCGACGAGCGACACCTGCTCGAGGAAGTCCTCCAGGCTCGACGGCTCGCCGCTCTCGGCTCGCCCTTCGTCGAACTCCTGGAGATCGGCAGAGCGTCGTGTAGGGAAAGAGTGTGTGAGCTTGTGTAGATCTCG
>CAZNLX010000137.1:0-5185 GCA_964573925.1 uncultured Intrasporangiaceae bacterium | reverse complement strand
CGACCGAGGACCGGATCGCCAGCGCCCGGCGCTACTACAACGCCAACGTCCGCGAACTCAACACCAAGGTCGAGTCGATCCCGACGAACTTCGTCGCAGGCATCGCCTCGGTGCGCAAGGCCGAGTACTTCGAGTTGGACAGCCCCGCCGAGCGGGAGGCCCCCAAGGTCTCCTTCGACCCGGCCCCTGCTGCTCCGGCCGCCCCGCAGTTGCCGCCGGCGGCTCCGGCACCGGCGCCGATCCAGGACGCCCCGGCGCCCGGAGCGAGCGCCACCGGCCCGTCGCCGTGGGGCCAGCAACCCCCGCAGTAGGACCCGCGCCGCTCCTGTTCTGGTCCCTCGGTGCTGGCCCTGTGGGTTCTGGCCCCTTGGTCCTCGCACCCCGGGTTCTGGCCCCCTGGTTCTGGCCCCCGGGTTCTCCGCGCACTCCCTTCCCTCACCCTTGAGTGAGCAACTTCGGTCGGTTCGCGAGCCGAATCGCGACACAAAGTGCTCACTCGACCGCGAGGGGGTCAATGGCCACGAACTCGAGGCGCGAACTCGTGGGCGCGAACTGTCGATTCCCGTCCAGTCCGTTCGTCATCCTCATGATCGGGCCCGCCGGGTCCGCCGACTCCTCAAGGAGCGCACCATGAAGTACTTCATCCTCATCGCTCACTCGCCGACCGGCTGGAGCGACATGTCCCCGGACGAGCAGGCCGAGGCCATGCGCCAGCACGGTGACTTCCACGCGGCCCTCGGCCCGGCCATGCTCGGCGGCGAAGCGCTCGCCGACCCCGACACGGCGACGACGATGCGCCACGTCGACGGCGTGCCCACGCTCACTGACGGGCCGTTCGCCGAGACCGCCGAGGTCATCGGCGGCTTCTACCTCGTCGAGGCCCCCGACCTCGACACGGTCACCGGCTGGTGTCGTCTGCTGCCCCAGGGCTACACCCTCGAGATCCGCCCGGTCATCGACGTCGAGGTGCCCTCCTGATCGACCCGACGCCAGCCGGTATGCCGCCATCCAGGCCGAGGTCGCCCGGGCCGCCGACGCCCGGGCGGCCGGATCTGAAGCAGTCCGGGCTGAAGCAGTCCGGGCCGAAGCAGTCGAAGCCGAAAGGGCCGGGGTGGGAGCAGCCAGAACCGGAGCGGTCGCTGTCGGCCCGGTCCGCGCAGGCCCTTGCTGAGACCTGGCGCGACGAGTGGGGTCGGCTGCTGGCCCTGCTCGTCGCCCGCTTCCGCCGGCTGGACCTCGCCGAAGACGCTCTCGCGGATGCCTTCGAGAGCGCGGCGCGGACCTGGCCGCGCGACGGCATACCGGCCAATCGAGCCGCGTGGCTGCTCACCGCGGCCCGGCGCCGGGCCGTGGACCGGTTGCGAGCGGACGCGATGGCCGCCCGCAAGGAGCCGCTGCTCGTCGTCGAGGCGCGCAGCCACGAGGAGGCGGTGCGGGCCATGGCCGACACTGGCGATGCGCCGGTGGCGCTCGCCGACGACCGGCTGCGGCTGATCTTCCTCTGCGCGCACCCGTCGCTCGCCCCGGAGGCGGCCGCCGCGCTTACCCTGCGGCTCGTGCTCGGGGTCTCGACGGCCGACGTGGCGCGCCTCTTCCTCGTCCCCGAGGCGACGATGGCGGCGCGGCTGACCCGGGCGCGCAAGAAGGTGGCCGTGGCCGGGGTCCCCTTTGCGGTGCCACGGCCCGAGCTGCTCGTCGAGCGGATCCGGGTGGCCGCGACGGTGGCCTACCTCGCCTTCACGGCCGGCTATTCGCCCGGTTCGGGGCCGGACGTCGTCCGGGTCGACCTTGCCGGGGAGGCGATCCGCCTCACCCGGCTGCTGCGCTCGCTCCTGTCCGGGTATGCCGCCCCGCCGGCTCCCGAGGCGGGCTCGACGCCGGCGGGGGCCGGGCTGGACGCACTGCTGGCGCTCATGCTCCTGCAGCACTCGCGCCGGGATGCCCGGTGTGACGAGGCGGGCGTCCTCGTCCTGCTCGTCGACCAAGATCGCTCCCGCTGGCGCCGCGACGAGATCGACGAGGCGCTCGTCCTGCTCGACCAGGTGGAGCGCAGCCAGACCTCCCGGCCGCTGGAACGTTGGGAGGCCGAGTGGGCGCTGCAGGCGGCGATTGCGGCGTGCCACGGTGTCGCACCGAGTCCTGCCCGCACCGACTGGGGGCGCATCGCCGGGCTCTACGAGGAGTTGGAACGGCTCACCGGATCGCCGGTGGTGCGGCTCAACCGGGCGGTTGCCGTGGCGGAGGCGTCGGGCCCTCGGGCCGGGCTGGCCCTGCTCGACGGGCTCGACGACCGGCTACCCCGATCCCATCGGGTGGCCGCCGTGCGTGCCGAGCTGCTGGCCCGGGACGGCGACCGAGAGGGTGCGCGGACGGCATACGAGCGAGCGATCTCCTTGTGCGACAACGATGCCGAGCGGGCGCACCTGGCCGGTCGCCGCACTGCGGTGAATCACCCGGACTGAGCCGCGGGATCCGACGGGGCCGTCGCGGGGATCGCGTCGAGCGCCGCGAGGCTCTCGGTGAGCCAGGCGATCTGAGCCCGAGCGGTGTGTTCACCGGCCGAGAGCGTCATGAGCCAGTAGGGCTGATCGGGTGACGGCGGCTCGTCGGCGGAGCTGGTCCGGATGGCCGTCGCCCGGCGACGCGAGTAGTCACCCAGCCCGACCCCCCTGCGCGGTCCGACCCGTCTGGCCAGCCCGACCAGCCTTCACGACCCGACCCCCCTGCGAGTGAGCAGTTTCGGTCGCTGCGTCGGCCGAATGGCGACCAGAATCGCTCACTCGGGGGGCAAGCGATTCGCCAGGAGATCCGGCGAGCGATTCGGCACGGGGATCAGGACGTGCTGCGGCTGCCCGTCGTCTCGCGCCCCTGGCGACGATGGCGCCACCACTCGAAGACCATGGGCAGCACCGACACGAGGACGATCGCCACGAGGGCAGCCTCGATGTTCTTCTGCAGGAACGGGATTCCGCCGAGGAAGTAGCCCAGCAAGGTCACCCCGGTGGCCCACAGGACCGCTCCGACGAACGACCAGGTGAAGAACCGGCGCCGGTCCATCGCGCCCGCCCCGGCCACCACGGTGATGAAGGTCCGCACGATCGGCACGAAGCGCCCGATGACCAGCGCCTTGTTGCCGTAACGCTCGAAGAACTCGTGCGTCTTGTCGAAGTACTCCTTCTTGGTGAACCGGCCGTTGCGCCGGAAGATCGCCGGCCCGACGGCCCGGCCGATCTCGTAGCCGACGACATTGCCCGCGAAGGCGAACGCCGACAACAGCGCGCAGGCCACCCAGATATTCATGTGGATGCCGGCCTGGCCGGCCTCCGCGCGGTTGATGAACATGCCCACCGAGAACAGCAGCGAGTCACCGGGCAGGATCGGGAAGAGCAGGCCGCACTCGACGAAGACGATCGCGCACGACACCCAGAACATCTGGGCGCCGAACTTCTCGAGGAGCCAGGCGGGGTCCATCCAGTCGGGACCGAGGGCAGGTGGGGTCACGGCATACGAGGGTATGCCGCGCGCCCGGCTGCGCCCTAGCCGCGGACTGTGTGTCGGACATGTATCAGGGGCGCCGCTCGCCGCTCCTCAGGTTTGTCGCGCACTCCCACGCGATCTCGGGGAGAAATTCGGAGGAATCACGATGTACCTGCACCAGACTTCGAAGCGATCCACCACCCGCCGGTCGGCGCTCGCCATCACAAGCGGACTGCTGCTCAGCCTCCCGGCCACCGCCTGGGCGGGGGTGAGCCCGACGACCGTCAGCCAGTCGGCCGACCCCGGCACGGTCCTGCACGTCACCAAGACGGTGACCACGCCGGTCATCCCGCCCAAGCCCGACATCGTCCTGCTGGCCGACGAGACCGGCAGCATGGCCGATGCCATCGCCAGCGTCCGGGCCGAGATGGCCAGCATTGTCACGACCGTCAAGGCGGCCCAGCCCGACGCCCACTTCGCCGTCGCGAGCTACAAGGACCTCGGGGACGCCGATGCGTTCGAGGTGCTCACCGACCTGACGGCCAATGCGACCACGGTCCAGAACGCGGTCAACTCCCTCGTCGCTGACGGCGGCGGCGACACCCCGGAAGCGCAGCTCAACGCCCTTTGGCAACTCGGCGACGGAGGCGACGCGATCACCTTCCGCGCCAGCTCGTCCCGCATCGTCGTCTGGTTCGGCGACGCGCCGGGCCACGACCCGAGCAACGGGCACTCCGAGGCCGACGCCATCGCCTCCCTGCAGGGTGTCGACGCCCAGGTCCTAGCCATCGGAGTCGAAGGCCCCGGGCTGGACGCAACGGGTCAAGCGAGCAGGATCACCGCGGCCACCGGCGGCCACTACTACTCCGGCGTCACCGCGGGCCAGGTGGGCGCACAGATCCTCGCCGGTCTGCAGAACCTGCCCGCGACGGTCACTGCGTCGACCACCTGCGACCCGGGCCTCTCGGTGAGCTTCAGCCCGGCCCTCCCGCAGACGGTCCCGAGCGGGTCCGATGTCGTGCTCGACGAGACGATCACGGTCGCCGCGTCGGCCACCCAGGGCGCGACCCTCGGCTGCACGACCGAGTTCCTCGTCAACGGCGCCTCGGCAGGTGACGGCTACACCCAGACGGTGAGCATCACGGTCAACGACATCACCCCGCCGACCGTGTCCTGCGGCCCGGGCGTCAACCCCGACGGCGTCACTCCGGGCGGGTGGAAGAAGGCTGGCTTCTTCCAGATGGTCGCCTCCGACAACCTGCCGGGGGTCACGGTCACCGTGACGGACGTCAAGACCGGGACGACCTTCGGGCCCTACGACCCCGGCACCTACCTCAAGCTGACCCAGGCGGTCGGGGCGAGCGCCTCGACGGTGAGTGCCTTCGCGGGCGCGGTCCCGTGGCAGTTCCTCTTCGCCGGTGATGCCCGGCTGACCGCAACCGACGCGGCCGGCAACACGGCAACGGCGATCTGCAAGGTGCCGCCAGCCGCCAAGTGAGGTTGACCGGCCGGACCGGCCGCAGGTCGGACGGAGATCGGACGGAGATCGAACGTTTGGGCGGGCCCGGAGCGCAGTCGCTCCGGGCCCGCTCCTGCGGCTGGGCAGGTGCCGTCGCGCCTTCGTCGGGTCGTTGACCGGCGCCGTCCGGAGTGCCAGCACCCACCTGTGCCAGAGTTTCGGCATGACCGAGCAGACCGCAGGCCAGGT
>CAZNLX010000136.1:0-5249 GCA_964573925.1 uncultured Intrasporangiaceae bacterium | reverse complement strand
CAAGCACCCGCACGGGAACATGGCGGTCCTCGTGGGGGCGACGGACTTCGGCCAAGGAGCCAGCGCGGCCGCGCCGATCGACCTGCCGCACCCGCACCTGCCCGAGGGCGACGCTCACACGACTCCCCGGGTCGAGCCCCCGTCGTTCACCCCCAACTGAACCAACTGATCCGCGCGCGGCTCGCGCACCACGCGGCGCGGCATACCTGCTCTCGGTATGCCGCGCCGCGGCGTCTGTCGCGCCGCGCAGGGTCACTGCGCGCGCCCGCCACGTCGAGGTGCCCACACGGGGCGAACAACCGGTTCGGACATCTAGGCTGGCCGCGTGACGCCGATTTCCAGTCGATCTCCCCTCGCCGTCGGTTTTCTCGGCGGTGTGGGCGTCCTGCTCGCGTGGGCGTTGTGGCAGGCCATCGCGGCCTTGGACACCGTGATCACCCTCATCGTCGTCTCGGCCGTCCTGTGCCTGGCTCTCAACCCGGTCGTCGAGCGGCTCATGGACCGTGGTTTGACCCGAGGGCGGGCGACCGGCGTCGTCTTCGCCGGAGTCGTTCTCGTCTTCACCGTCCTCGGGCTCATCGTCGTGCCTCCGGTGGTCCAACAAGCCGGTGAACTGAGCCGCAACGGGCCGAGCTACCTCGATCGACTCCTGCACACACCGTGGATCGCCGACCTCGAAGCGACCCATCACATCGTGGACCGGCTGCGCGAGGAGCTGGCCAGACGGATGGCCGACGGTGGCTTCCTCGGTGACGTCTTCGGCGGGGTCCTGGGAGTCGGGCGGGTGCTGTTGTCCGGGCTGCTGGCCGGGGTGACAGTCCTCGTGCTGACGCTCTACTTCCTCCTGGCCCTGCCCAGCGTCAAGGAGGCGGCATACGCGATCGTCCCGGCCAGCCGCCGCACCCGGGTGTCCGAGCTCGCCGAGGAGATCATGCGCCGGGTGGGCAGCTATGCCATCGGCCAGGTTCTCGTGGCGACGATCAACGCGTGCTGCTCCTATGTCGTCATGAAGATCGTCGGCATCCCGTATGCCGCGGTCCTGGCCGTCGTCGTCGGGGCCCTCGGTCTCATCCCGCTCGTCGGGGCCACCGCCGGAGCGGTCATCGTCGGCCTCGTCGCCCTGCTGTCCGACCCGATGCGGGCGGTCATCATGCTCGTCTACTTCCTGCTCTACCAGCAGGCCGAGAACTACTACATCGCCCCCAAGGTCATGCAGCGGACGGTGGCCGTCCCCGCGGGTGTGACGATCATCGCCGCCTTGGCCGGCGGCACCCTCGCCGGGGTCTTGGGCGCATTGCTCGCCATCCCGACCGCGGCCGGGCTCCTGCTGCTCTACCGGGAGGTCCTCGTGCCCCGGCAGCAGTCCCACTGACCGTTCGCCAGACCAGCTCGCTCGCTCGTCGCAGCGTCCGACGGCAACCTCCTCCGGATGTCGTCGAACCGCAGGGGACTGACAAGATGGACGCCATGTCTGTCGACGTCGAACTCGCCGAGGTCCGCGACTTCCTCGCCGGTCATCACCCTTTCGACGACATCCCGGTGCCGCAGTTGGAACGACTGGCGCACCAGCTGCGGATCGAGTACTTCCGGCGTGGCACGCGGATCATCGCGCGGGGCGAGGACAACCATCACCTCTATGTCGTGCGCAGCGGCGCCGTCGAACTGCACGACATGCACGGCGGCTTCATGGACCGCGGCGAGGTCGGCACCTCGTTCGGGTCCTTCACCCTCGTCCAGGGCAACCCCGCGCAGTTCGAGGCGGTGGCTCTGGAAGACACGCTGTGCCTGGTCATGGGCGCCGAGACCTTCCACGCACTGGCGACGGCGCACCCGACGTTCGCCCACTTCTTCGACCTGCAGCGCACGAGCCGGATGCGCGGCGCCGTGGCGTCGCTGCATCTGACCAGTTCAGGCGGCGCGATCCTCAAGACCCGCGCGACCGACATCATCAGCCGACCGGCCGTGTGGGTGACAGCGACCGCCTCCATCCAAGAGGCCGCCCGAGCGATGAGCGAGCACCGGGTCTCCTGCTTGTTGGTCCTCGACGAGAGCAAGCTCGTCGGGATCGTCACCGACCGGGATCTGCGCAACCGGGTCGTCGCCGCCGGGATCGACACCGACCTGCCGGTGACGTGCATCATGACGCCGGATCCGTTCGTCGGGTCGAGTGACGCGCTGGCCTTCCAGGTGCTCATGGAGATGACCAGCCGCAACATCCACCACCTGCCGATCCTCGACCCGGAGGGCACTCCCGAGGGCGTCATCACGACGACTGATCTCATGCGGCTGGAGCAGACCAACCCCATCTACCTCGTCGGCGACATCACCCAGGCGCACGACATCAGCGCGGTCGCCGAGGTGAGCAAACGCCTTGCCCCGGTCGTCGAACTCCTCGTCAACCAGGACGCCTCCGCCGAGGACATCGGCCGGATCGTCACGGCCGTCGGGGATGCCGTCGAACGTCGGCTGCTCGGCCTGGCCGAGCAACACCTCGGCCCACCGCCGGTGCCATACTGCTGGGTCTCCCTCGGGTCCCGGGCCCGCCAGGAACAGGCACTGGCTGCCGACCAGGACAACGCCCTCATCCTCGACAACGACGTCCAGCCCGAGCACGCGGCATACTTCGAGGCGCTGGCGAGCTTCGTGTGCGATGCCCTCGTCGAATGCGGCTACCCGCGGTGCCCGGGCGATGTCATGGCGACCAATCCGCGGTGGCGGGTCTCGCTCAACGGTTGGAAGCAGGAGTTCACCACCTGGCTGACCGAGCCGGTGCCCGACGCGATTCTCCGAGCGAGCATCTTCTTCGACATGCGCCCGGTCTATGGCGACCCGCGGCTGTTCCACAAGTTGCGCAAGCACTTCCTCAAGCAAGCGCCGTCCTCCAAGCTCTTCCTCGCCCACCTGACGAAGCGAGCCGTCGAGAACGAGCCGCCGCTGGGTTTCTTCCGCGGTTTCGTCCTGGAGAAGCAGGGCGGCAACCGGGCCACCCTCGACATCAAGCGCGGCGGTGTCGGGGCGGTCGTCGAGGTTGCCCGGGTGCTGGCCTTGTCGATCGGTTCCCGGGCGGTCAACACCCAGACCCGGATCGCGGCAGCGGTCGACGCCGGCACCCTCAGCCCCGAGCGCGGCGAAGACCTGCGCGACGCCTTCGAGTTCATCTCCTACGTGCGGCTGCGCCACCAGGCCGCCCAGGTGCGCGCCGGCAAGGAGACCGACAACTTCGTCGCACCCGACGACCTCAGTTCGTTCGAGAAGCGGCACCTACGCGAGGCGTTCGCCATCGTCAGATCCGCCCAGTCCTCGCTGTCCCACCGATATCCCTCGACGTACATCTCGTAGGAACCCTCGTGTTCTCCTCGCCCACTCCGGAGCAGCAGCGCCGCCGCACCCTGCGCGCGGGGGCGACGGGACCGCTGCGGCACTACCTCGAGACACCCTTCCCAGACCTGGACGCCGATGTCACCGACCTGCCGTTGTTGGCGGTGGATCTGGAGACGACCGGACTCCACCCCAAGCGGGATCGCCTGCTGTCCATCGGGTTCGTGCCCATCGACGGCCTCTCGATCGATCTCGCCGGAGCCCGGCGGTTCGTCGTCCAAGCGGGAGTCGCGGTGGGACAGAGCGCGGCCATCCACGGCCTGACCGACGACACCATCGCCGAAGGCGTCCCCATCGAGCAGGCCCTCCCGGCGGTTCTCGAGGCACTGCGAGGTCGGGTGCTCGTCGCGCACTACACCGACATCGAGGAACGATTCCTCTCCGCCGCGTGCGAACGGCTCTACGGGGCCCGGATGCCGGTCACCCGCATCGACACCCTCGAGCTGCATCGTCGGCTCATCGTCGGCTGGGGTCAGGCACCGGTGCGGTTGTCGCTGCGCCTGTGGGCGGCTCGCGAGCGCTACGGTCTGCCCATCTATCGGGCGCACGAGTGCCTCGTCGACGCGATCGCCTGTGCGGAGCTCTACTTGGCTCAGGTCGCCGAGATGCGCGCTTCCGGAGACACGATCACCCTGCGCAAGCTGCTGTCCTGAACGGCCACCCGGCACTCAGCGATAGGAGCCTCGGGGCGGCCGGGTATGCCGATTGGCCCAGCACGTGGAGTGCCAGTGCCGACGATGGTCGGCCCCGCCGACGCCCTCGGCGGGCCACACGACGACGTGCCGCTCGGCGCCGACGCCCTGCTGGCACCCCGGGCACAGGTAGCTGCGTTCGGCACTCGCGACTGCGCGTACGAACCAGTCGAGGCCGGCATACCCCTCGCGACGCGGCACGCCGGCGGTCGCGCGCCCGAGGTCAAGCGGCGCGGACTCGTCGCGACGTCGATTGGCTCGAGGCATGCGCCGATTCTCCACGACCAGCCAAGACCCGCTGCCACAAGACCCCCGCACGGGTATGCCGCCCGCGCGAGATGCGCGGGCGGCATACCGTGGTGTCGAGCCGGACCCGGAGGACCGGACCCAGGCGGCGTCAGCTGTAGGTGCGGAACCCGCGCTTGGTCTTGCGGCCAAGGTAGCCCGCGGTGACCAGGTGTTCGAGCAGCGGCGCCGGCGCGAACCCGGGCTCGCGGAACTCCATGTAGAGCTCGCGCTGGATGGCCAGCGAGACGTCCAGGCCGACGACGTCGAGCAATTCGAACGGCCCCATCGGGTAGCCACAGCCGGCCTTCATCGCCGAGTCGATGTCATCGGCCGTGGCGTAGTGGGCCTCGAGCATCTTGATCGCGTCGTTGAGGTAGGGGAACAGCAGGGCGTTGACGATGAACCCGGAACGGTCACCGCACTGGACCGGCACCTTGCCGACCTTGCTCGACAACGCAACGACGGTCTTGGTGACGGCCGGGTCGGTGGCCACGGTCGAGACGACCTCGACGAGCTTCATGATCTGGGCCGGGTTGAAGAAGTGCATGCCGATGACGTCGCCGGGACGGCTGGTCACGTTGGCGCACTGGATGATCGGCAGCGACGAGGTCGTCGTGGCGAGGATGGCACCCGGCTTGCAGATCCGGTCGAGGTCGCGGAAGAGCTCCTGCTTGATGGCCAGGTCCTCGGCAATCGCCTCGACGACGATGTCGACGTCGGCCAGGGCCTCCCGCTCGGTCGCACCGGTCAGGCGCGCGGTCACGGCATCGGCCGCTTCCTGGGTGAGCTTGCCGCGCTCGATCATCCGGGACTGGCCCTTCTTGATCGCCGCGAGGACGCCGTCGACCTTGTCCTGGCCGCGAGCGACGTAGACGACGTCATAGCCGGCCT
>CAZNLX010000135.1:0-5256 GCA_964573925.1 uncultured Intrasporangiaceae bacterium | reverse complement strand
TGGTGGCCGGCGCCTGGTGGCCGGCGCGTGGTGAGGCAGACGCCGGTGGGCCGGCCGACTACTGCTAGGCCAAGTGGTAGCGGGCGGCGATCTCCTCCGTCACCCCTGCGGCGGCGATGACGTCGGCGAAGAACCGCCCGCTCGGCTTCACGGTCCGTTCCTGAGTCTCGTAGTCGAGCGAGACGAGGCCGAACCGCGGCACCTCACCCTCGGCCCACTCCCAGTTGTCGACGAAACACCAGTGGTAGTAGCGCTCGAAGGGCAGTCCGGCCGCCCGGGACGCCGACATGACCTCGAGGTGATCGGCTAGGAATTGCACCCGGAAGCGCTCCACCCCGTCCGCGGAGCCGTTGTCGGCCGTGCCGTTCTCGGTCACCCAGATCGGTGCCGGCCACCGGTCGTGAGCCCACTGGGCGACCCGGGCCAGCCCCTCCGGGTAGATCTCCCAACCCAGATCGTTGACCTCGGACCCGGGGCGCACCCCGTCGCCGAGCTTGCTCACCCAGGACCGTGAGTAGTAGTTGATCCCCAGAGCGTCGTAGTACCGGCCTTCGTGCACCCCGGCTGGCCGGCGCAGCGGGGCACCGAACCGGCCGGTGCACATCGCTTCCATGAGGGCGGTCTGGAAGAGGAACTCCTGGGTGCGGGCCAGGGACCGGTGCACCGGGTTGGTGGGCTTGGCCGGATCGAAGACCCGTAGGTGCATGGCGAAGGCGACCCGGGTCGGCTTCCCCGCGCGCATCGCGTGGATCAACTCGTATGCCGTGATGTGGGCATGGGCGAGGTTGGTCATCACCCGCAGGGTGCGCGGCAGCGACTTCCCACCCGGCGGGAACACCCCGTAGAGGTAGCCGAACGTCGCGTAGACGTTGGGCTCGTTGATCGTGCACCAGTCCTCGACGAGATCGCCGAGCTCGGCGACCACCCGCTCGACGAAGCGCAGGAAGATCGACACGCAGTCGGGGTGCTCGAAGGCGCCCATAGCCTCGAACCAGCGCGGGTTGTTGAAGTGGTGCAGGGTGAGCAGCGGGCGGATCCCCTTCTCCCGCAGCAGCATCAGCTCGTCGCGGTAGTGCCCGAGGGCTTCGTCCGAGAAGACCCCTTGCCGTGGCTCGATCCGCGCCCACTCGACGCCGAATCGGTAGGTCTGGATCCCGAGCGAAGCCATCAGCTCGGTGTCCTCCCGCCAGCGCTCCCAGTGTCCGGTGGCGCGCACCGGCGACGAGCCGTCGGCGATGTGCCCCGGGGTGCGGGCCCAGTCGGCCCAGTTCGTCGTGTCGCAGCCCCCCTCGATCTGGGTCGCCGCCGTCGCGACCCCGAGCAGCATCCCGTCCAGGCGGTAGGCGGTCATGACGATGCGTCCTTTCCAGTGGCCTGCGGACCACCCGTTCGGAGACGGTCGACGAGGGCCGGCGGGACGACGGTGTCCGGGTCACGCAGGGCGCCGAGGGCGGCCCGGACGCCGACGAGACCGGCATACAGGGCCGGGCAGGTGGGGCACGAGCCGAGGTGTGTTTCGAGTGCGGCCCGGGTGCCGCTGTCGAGATCGCCATCGAGGTAGTCGCTCACTCGCGAGCGGGCGTCCCAGCAGCGCAACGGAATTCCGTCCAGGGCGGCCCTCCGTTCGGTGCCGCGAGCGAGATGTGTGACGAGCATGGCGCGGGCCCGGCTGATGCGTTGCTTGGCGGCGGCGAGGCTGACGTCCTGGACCTCGGCCACCGCCGCGGCGGTGAGACCTTGGACGTCGTGCAGGACAACCGCCGAGCGGTAGGACGCCGGCAGGTGGATGATCGCGTCCCGCAACTCCTCGGCCGTCTCGGCTCGCAGGACGACCGTCTCGGCGTCGACGGTGTAGGAGTCGTCTCGCCAGTCGGCCTCGACCCGTTCGGCGAGTTCGTCGGAGTCGATCGGCTCGGCCCGATTGGCGCGGGTGAGGTCAACGAACCGGTGGTGGAGGATGCGGTGCAGCCAGGTGGCCGCTGAGGCGTCCCCGCGGAACGAACCGGCGCGCTCGAGGGCCCGAACCACGGTGTCCTGCACGAGGTCCTCGGCAGCCGAGGGGTCGCGGGTGAGCATCCGCGCATAGCGGAGCAACCCAGGAACGGCCTCGGTGATCTCGGCGTGGGTGATGCCCATGCACCCAAGGTATGCCGTCCGGGCCCTGAGCAGTCAGGTGAGTCGGGCCAGGACGGCATACCCGGTCGGTGGCCCGGCCTGCGGCCCGGACGTGGGCCCGGACGTGGGGCCGGACGTGGGGCCGGACGTGGGGCCGGACGTGGGCCGCTCGCCGGGCCGGATGGGCCTCGGCGAGCGGTCGGCGGAGGTCAGTTCTTGTTGGTGCTGATCTTGAAGGGCAGGTAGAGCGGGCAGACCCGGACCAGGCCGGTGACCAGCATGATCGCGGCGACGACCCAGAGCACGATCGCGAAGGCACCCTTGGCGACCGTCAGGGCGAGGATCGCGGCGACGATGGCGATGACGATGCGGATCATCCGGTCGGTGCTGCCGACGTTGAGCTTCATGGTGCGTCGTTCCTTCGAGGAGGCGGGGTGTTGAACACCGCATGGACGGTCCGGCGCGCCAAAGGGTGACAGCCTGGGAGTGTGACGTGAGTCACTTCTGGGCGAGGTATGCCGCCAGCTCCCGGCGACCCTTCTCGCTGAGGTCGGGCCCGACCTCAGCGAGCCTCGCCAACAGGTGCCGCTCGGTGGTGAGGGCCCGGAACGTCAGCGGCACCGTGATCTCGTGGTCGGGACGGGACTCGACGGTGATCTCGTCGCCCTCGGTGATCGTGCCCGGTGTGAGGATGCGCAGGTAAGCGCCGGTGCGGCCATGGACGGTGAACCGCTTGACCCATTGGGGTTCGTCGATGGCCCGGGCGAACGTCGAGCAGGGGATGCGTGGGCCAGTGACCTGCAGGCGCACCGTCTCGCCGATCCGCCAGATCTCCCCGACGAGTGCGCCGTCAACGTCCAGGCCCACTGTGGTGAGGTTCTCGCCGAAGCTGCCGGGGGGCAGGTCCCGGCCGATCTCGGCGGCCCAGTGCGCGAGCTCCTCCTGCGCGACGGCATACACGGCCTGATCCGTCCCGCCGTGATGGCGCCGATCGCCGACGAAGTCGCCGCTCAGCCCGCTGCCCCGGCCGGTCCGCTTGTCGCCGGGGTCGCGCAACTCGATCGGGCCCCGGGCCGGCGACTTGTGTATGCCGGTCGGCTGCCCCCCGCTGTCCCCGTCGGGTCGCGGGCGGCCAAGGTTGACGGCAACGAGGTGGCTCATGCTCGGCACCTTAGCCGTCGTCCGCCGGGCCGGCCGGTCCCTGCTCGTCCCCCGCCCACTCCCTGCTGGTTCCCGCTCGACCCCCGCCCACTCCCCGGATTTCCTCACACACGCGGGGGAATTCTGGGGGTTGCGGGCGGGGTGGGCCGGATTTCCTCACACACGCGGGGGATTTCCGGGGGTGGGGGCGGTCGCAAGGGCCTGGTCAGCGGCCGGGCCAGGTCCAGCAGCGGCGGCCGGAGCAGCCGCCGCCGGGGCAGCCCCCGGGCCAGCAGCCGGGCCAGCAGCCGGGCCAGTAGCCGGGTCAGGTCCAGCAGCCGCCGCCGGGGCAGCCACAGGAGTAGAGGTAGCAGAATCGTCATCGTCAGCCGCACCGTCAGTCTCGACGGGCACCGACCCCTCCGGCAGCGGCCACACGGCCGGGAACTCGGTGTCGCCCCAGTCGGTGCCGTATTCCGCCCGATAGACCTT
Organism: uncultured Intrasporangiaceae bacterium; assembly: GCA_964573925.1. GTDB lineage: Bacteria > Actinomycetota > Actinomycetes > Actinomycetales > Dermatophilaceae > Phosphoribacter. The sequence goes on along the minus strand of CAZNLX010000135.1, from coordinate 1,509 downwards.
GCCCGCCACGTTGAGCGTCGGGAAGTACCGGATCTGGTCGGTGATCTCGGCCAGTTCGTAGGCCTCCAACTTGCCCTTGACGACGCTCTTGAGCTCCGCGAAGGCGAGCGTCGTCCCGCGTTCGCCCAGATCCCCGACAAGGTCGGCGAGCATGTCCGCGGCGGTCGTGTCGATGTCCGAGATCGGCTCGGCAGCGACGAGGATCCACTTCGGCGCCGGATCGGTCGACGCCAAGCGGGTCACCTGCTCCGCGAAAGTCCGGGCGTTGGCGAAGAACAGTGGGGCGTCGAAGCGGAAGATCACCAGCCCGGGCATCGACGAGAGATTCGGGCGGTGGGTGATGTCGTGATAGCCAGGGTTGCCCTTCTCGCGTCCCAGCACGGCCTGATAGGGCCACCACGCCCGACGGAAGACGTTGAGGATCGACAGCCCAACGGCCACCGCGATGCCGGGCAGCACGCCGAGCACCGCAACCGCCAGAGTCGCCGCGATCGACAGCCAGAACTCCACGCGCCGCTGCGACCACAACTTCTTCGCCGCCGCGATCTCGGCGAGCGAGAACGCCGCGAGGATGACGATGGCACCCAGCACCGAGATCGGCAGCGCCGAGAGCAAGTTGGGCGCCAGCAGCAGCAGGAGCAGGATCGCCAGCGCCCCCATGAGCCCGGTCACCTGGCTGCGCGCGCCCGCCTTGAACGCCACCGCGGTCCGCGATCCGCTCGTGCTCACCGCGAAACCCTGGAAGAACCCGGCCAGCACGTTCGCCGCCCCGATCCCGACCATCTCCTGGTTGCCGTCGATCGGTTGTCCGGTCCGCCGTGCGTATGCCGTCGCCGTCGAGATCGTGTCCGCGAGGGCGACGAGCGTGATGCCCAGGGCACCCGCGACGAGCAAACCGATGTCCCCGATCGACACGAGCGGGACGCTGAGCGGCGGGAAGCCCTGGGGCAAGTTGCCGACGACCTTGACGCCCTTGCTCGGCAGGTCAAGGTAGATCGAGGCGACGATGCCGATGACGACCGCCACGAGCACGGCCGGGATCCGTGGCATGACCTTCTGGAGCACCTTCATGACCACGAGGGCGACCGCGCCGATGGCCAGCGCCCACAGATTGGTGGCGCCGGCCAGGATCTTCTCGACCGTGGCGACGATCTCACCGATGAGCCCGTCGGCCGAGATCGAGAACCCACAGAGCTTGCGGATCTGCCCGACGAGGATGGTCAGCGCCAAGCCGTTCATGTAGCCGACCATCGTCGGCTTGGACAACAGGTCGGCGACGAAGCCGAGCTTGGCGGCCCCGGCGGCGATCATGAAGAAGCCGACGAGGATCGACTGCATGGAAGCCAGCACGACGGCCCGGGTCGGGTCGCCGTTCGCGGCGAGCATCGGCAGGATCGAGGCCGCGATCATCGGGCCGAGCGAGGAGTCCGGGCCGAGGACGAGCACCCGGGACGGGCCGAAGACGGCATACGCGACGAGGCACATGATCGACGTGTAGAGGCCGGTGAT
>CAZNLX010000134.1:0-5308 GCA_964573925.1 uncultured Intrasporangiaceae bacterium | reverse complement strand
CACTGATGTCCCGCCCCGCACTGCCCGCCGCCGAGCTGCGCCGGTTCGCCGGGAGCCCGCGTGCCTTCGTGGCGCTGCTGGCCGTGATCCTCGTCCCGCTCATCTACGGCGGGCTCTACACCTGGGCCAACGAGAGCCCGACGACCCGGGTCGACCAGATCCCGGCCGCGGTCGTCAACCTCGACGAGATGGTGACCCTCACCGGGGCCGACGGCAAGGAGCAGCCGGTGCTGCTCGGCCGCCTCGTCGCGGGCAAGCTCACCGCCTCGACCTCGTCCTCGAACTACTCATGGACTCTCACCGATGCGGCCACCGCCGAGTCCGGACTGGCCGACGGACGGTTCGGTGCGGTGCTCACCATCCCCAAGGACTTCTCCCGGTCGGCCACCTCGACCAGCGGCGCGCCGGCCGACGCCAGGTCCGCCCGGATGCAGTTGCGGACCAACGACGCGGTCAACTACCTCGACGGGACGATCGCCAAGGCCATCGCCACCGCGACGAGCGACGAGGCCGCCAAGACGGTCACCGAGGGCTACCTCAAGGCCATGTATGCCGGCTACGGCACCTTGCACGACCAACTCGCCACCGCCGCCGACGGAGCCGGGAAGCTCGCCGGCGGGGCCGATGAGTTGGCCGCGGGCGCCGAGAAGGCCGCGACGGGCGCGGACAGCTTGGCCACCGGCGTCGGCCAACTGGCCACGGGTGCGGGCAAGTTGGCCACTGGCGCCGACGCCCTCGCCTCGGGCACTCAGCAGGCCGTGTCGGGGGTGTCCCAACTGTCCAGCGGGTTGAGCACTCTCGACTCGAAGGTTGCCGGACTGCCGGGCAATACCCGCCAACTGGCCGACGGCGCCGCCGCCGTGTCCGGTGGAGTTGGCTCGCTGGCGGCCGGGGCAGCGCCGCTGGCCACCGGCCTCAACCAACTGTCCACCGGGCTCGTCGGCCTGTCCGGTGGAGCGACCCAGACCAAGACCGGTGCCGCCGAGCTCGCGACCGGGGTCGCGGCATACACCCAGGGTGTGTCGGGTCTCGCGGCCGCCTGCCCGGGCAGCGGAGCCGCACCGGCGTTCTGTGCCCAACTGGCGGCGGTCGCCGCCCAGGGCGGGGGACTGGCCACCGGAGCCGACGGAATGGCCGGCGGGACAGCTCAGGTCGCCGGCGGGCTCGCCGCCCTGGTTCCCGGCGCCCAACAGAGCGCGGCCGGGGCCGCGCAGATCTCCTCCGGGCTCAGCGCCCTCAAGCCGGGCGCCGCTCAGTTGGCCGATGGGGCGGACCAGCTCGCCGACGGTATGCCGGCCCTCGTCGACGGGATCCACCAGACGGCTACCGGTGCCGGGACCCTGGCCGACACGTTGCCGGCCCTCGCGACCGGCGCGAAGCAGATGGCCGACGGGGCCGATCAACTGGCCGGCGGCGCGAGTTCGGCTGCCACCGGAGCCGGCGAACTCGCCGGCGGCCTGGGATCGCTCGCCGACGGCAGCTCCCAACTCGGCACCGGGGCGAGCGACCTCAGCAAGGGCCTCGGTGAAGGCGTGAGCAAGATCCCGACCTACTCGGAGGCCGAGCGGGCCCAACTCGCCGCCGTGGCGGCTACCCCAATCGTCGCCGACGTTGCCAGGATGAATGCCGTGAAGAACAACGGCGCCGGCCTCGCGCCCTACTTCATGGCCCTGGCGCTGTGGGTGGGTTCGCTCGCGGTCTACTTGTTGCTGAGACCACTCTCGCCGCGGGCCCTCGCCTCGGGTGCCCCCTCGCCGCTGGTGGCGTTGGCCGGCTATCTGCCCGGCGCCCTGCTCGGCGGCGCACAGGGGGTGGCGCTAGCCGCCGTCCTGCAGTGGTGGATCGGCATCGGTGCGGCCTCGACCTGGGCGCTGGTGGGGGTAGGGGCGCTCATCGGGATGGCCTTCGTCGCCGTCAACCAGGCGCTCGTAGCCCTGTTGGGCGCACCGGGCCGGTTCGTCGCGGTCATCCTCGCCGGCCTGCAGCTCACTGCCGCGGGCGGCACCTATCCCGTGGCGACCGCGCCGGGCTTCTTCGGCTGGCTGCACGACGCACTGCCGTTGACCTATGCCGTGGACGCGCTGCGCCGGGTCGTCGCCGGGGCCACGAACGGGATCGGCACGGACCTCGCGGTGCTCGTCCTCACCCTGGTGGGCGCGCTGTTGGTCAGCACGTATGCCGCTCACCGCCAGCGGACCTGGACGGTGCGGCGGCTGCGTCCCGTCACGGTCGTCTAATCCGGATCGGTCGGCGGACAGGTTCAGTCGGCGACGGGATAGGGCGTGGCCTCGGCGTGCGGTTCCGATCCGGTGTCGGGGACTTCGTCGTGCGCGGCGTTGGTGACCCGTTGCGCGGCCGACGGCAGGGCCCTGCCACTGACGTGCGCCATGCCGACGGCAACCAGCGCGATCCCGGTCAGCGCGAACCATACGAGATAGCGTCCAGCGGCGAGCAGCGCCGCGAACAGCGCCGGGGCGACGATGCCTGAGACATTCCACGACATCTGGTAGAGGCTGAAGTAGCGGCCACGTAGATGGCTCGGCGCTGCCTCCAGGGCGGCCGCGGACAAGACCGGGCCGCCGAGCAACTCACCCATCGTGTAGACCGCCGCTGCGACGAAGACGCCAACGACGGCCGGGCCGGGGTCGAGCAATCCGACGGCTGCGAAGATGAGGAAGCTCGCGGCATACACGGTGTTGCCGAGCATCGCGACGTGATGGCGTCGATGCCCCGTCATGCCACGCACGACGAGCCCTTGCCCGAAGGCGACCATGACGGTGTTGAGGACGAAGAGCCCACCGCCAACCCAGCCCGGCAGGCCGAGCACCTCCACGGCGTACACGGCCATGGCGAAGTTGAGGGCCATCCCGCACAGCGCATAGCCGACGTTGGTCAGCACGAGCAGGTGGTAGGGCCGGTCGCGCAACACCACCCCCCACCCCTGCGCGTGGGCGCGCCCGGCGGTCCGGACCACCGGCACCGGGGCGGCCACACCCGCGAGCAGGACGAGGGCCAGCAGATATGACAGCGCATTGGCGATCGCGACCGCGTGGTAGGCCGCCGGAGTCCCGATCGTCACGGCGACGCCCGACGCGAGCCCGCCGACCGCGAAGCCGAGGTTGCGCAGCGCACCGAGGAAGCCCACCCACATCTCGCGCTCCCCCGGCCGCGAGATCGCCGCGACGAGCGGGGAGTATGCCGCCCAGAAGGACACCTGCCCGACCGCCGCCATCGCCGTCACCGCGAGCACCGCGCCGAAACTTCTCGCGAAGGGATAGCCCAGGTATGCCGCTGCCTGCAGTGCGTTGGCCGCGAGCAACACCCGCTTGGCACCGAGCCGGTCGACCAATCCACCGACATAGAGGATGACCGGAAAGCCTGCCGCACCCGCGAAGCTGAGAACCAGGCCGACCTCGGGAAGCGTGAGGGTCGTCGTGTTGAGGAAGTAGAGGACCGCGACCGGCATGAAGATGCCGCTGCCCAGGGCGTCGACGCCCACCGCCGTGACGAAGCGCCGGTGGCCGGTGATGTCGGGCAGTCCGAAGCGTTCACGCATTCAGCCAGCCTCCCAAAGACCACCGACAGGCCGCCTCTGGTTTGTTGTGCGGCCCATGGCGTTCGCCGTCGGGAGCCGAGGACCGCGCGTTGGTGCACCGGGTGGCGGGGCGGGGCGGCATACGAGGGGCCGGGCGGCATACGAAAACGGAGAAGCGCCGCACGAAGCGTGCGGCGCTGATGTCCCGAAAAGGATGGCGGTGGTGCAGGGATTCGAACCCTGGGTGGACTTCCGCCCACACACGCTTTCGAGGCGTGCTCCTTAGGCCACTCGGACACACCACCGCCGACGAGGGTACCGGAGCCAACCGTCCGCTCCGAAATCGGAGGCCGGGCACCCAGGTTCAGCGCATGAGCAGTGAGAGTGCGGCCACCGCCGATCCGGCCAGTGCGAGCCGTTCGAAGGTCCGCTGCCCGATCCTCCCGACGAGCCGGATCCCCAGCCAGGTCCCGGCGAGCACGACCGGCACGAGCAGGGCGGTGAGCCGCAGCGTCGACTCCGGGAACAGCCCGAGCCCCGCCGAGAACGGCACCTTCGACACGTTGACGATGAGGAAGAACCACGCGCCGGTCCCGATGAAGCGCTGCTTCTCCACCCGCATCGCCAGCAGGTAGAGGGTCATCACCGCCCCGGCCGCATTGGCCGTCATCGTCGTGAACCCGGCAGCGACCCCTGCCGCCACCGCCGCCAGCGGGTGCTCCGCGCGGCTCGCCCGGTCGGCACCACCCGACCCTCCCGGTATGCCGCCCACCCCACCAGGCACCCCCTCGACCCCAGCCCGTACGCCCTGCACCCCGTCAGACACCCCACCCACCCCAGCAGGCACCCCACTGCCCTGACGTCGCCGCTGCCAGAGATGGACGGCCACCATGACGAACAGCAGCCCACCGATGGTCCGCCGCAGCACCGTGTCGGACACGACCCACAGGAACGCGGCCCCCAACGCCACACCGGGCAACACACTCGGCAGCAGCCGCCGCAGCAGGGTCCAGTCGGCCGAGTGCCGGTAACGCGCCACCGCGACGACGTCCCCGGTGATGAGCAGCAGGAGCACGGCCGCTGTCGATTCCTTGGCCGGCATCACCGAGGCGAACACGGCGACCGCAATCGCCGCGAAACCCCCCACCGAGGTCTTGGCCACCCCCACGACGAACGCGGCGGCCGCGACCAACGCCAGCGCCCAGCCCGACAGCTCGATCACCCGCGTCGCTCCCGGAAGAACTCCCGCAGCACGTCGCCACACGCCGGGTTCTCCACGGCCACAACCTCGACCCAATGGTTGGCCCGGGTGTCCCGCACGAGGTCCCACACCGAGCCGCACGCCCCGGCCTTGAGGTCCCAGGCCCCGATGACGAGGGTGCGCACCCGCGCCGCGACGATCGCGCCCGCACACATGACGCACGGTTCCAAGGTCACGACGAGCGTGCAGTCCGGCAGCCGCCACGATCCGGTATGCCGTGCCGCCGACTGCAACGCCCGGACCTCGGCGTGCCCGGCCGGGTCACACGCTGCCTCACGGTCGTTGGCGCCCTGGCCGATCACCTGGCCAGCGGCATCGATGACCAGGGCCCCGACCGGCACCTCGCCGGCCCGGCCGGCCGCCCGGGCGAGGTCGAGAGCCTGAGCCAGCCAGGCGGCATACCGGGGATCGCGACCGGGACCCGACGAGAAGGTGCCGGGCGTCGGGGCTTCGGGGATCACGCGGTAAGTTTCGCCCATGCGCGTCCATGTCGCCGACCACCAGCTCATCAG
>CAZNLX010000133.1:0-5385 GCA_964573925.1 uncultured Intrasporangiaceae bacterium | reverse complement strand
TCCGAAACTGCTTGGCGCAGCATCGCATTGGTCTCGGCAGGGGAGGACGACAGGGTGCCGTGCGGGGCGGCCCCGGCGACCGGCCGCGCCGGCGCCGCGCGCACCGCGGACACGACGGTTCGGACAAAGGGATCGTCCACCGGGGCCAGCGCCGGCTCCGGGTTTGCGCGCGTCGTCCCCCGGGGCCGTGCCCTCGGGAGCTGCGGCCGGGCCACGACGACCGTGCCGTCGAAGGCTTCGAGCGCCGGGGCGTAGCCACCCGCGCGCAGCAGGTCGACGAGGGTGCCGGGATCGGCCGCCGAGACCAGGACGGTCGGTGCGATCCGCCGCAGCAGCGCCCCGGACAGGGCGCGGTCGGCCAGCAGAGCCGCCAGGATCGCCTCGTCGTCGGAACGGATGTATGCCGTCGCCCCACCGACGCGGGTCTGTCCGTGCCGTCGCGAGACGTCCCGGACGAGGTAGTCCAACGGCTGCGGCAGCGGAGTGCGGCTGGCCTCGCGGAGCCGGTCGAGCACCTCGTCGGCGGTCATCCCGTCGTCGAGGGCTCGGCGCACCGACTCCGGGCTGAACCGCAGGACCGTTGCGCCACCGCGGGATTCGACGTCGGAGACGAGCCGCATGAAGGCGCCGAGGGCTCCGTCCAGGGGCCCCGGCGCGATCGCGGTGAGGTCGGCCTGGAGCAGGACATGGTCGACTGCGGCAGGGATGGCATCGCTCGCCGCGGCGGAAAGCGTCGACTGGTCGGGTCCCTGGGCAAGGGCCCGGCCGAGGGCGGACAGCGCCCCGAGTGCCGTCGCGCCAAGCCAATCGGCTTCCCGCAGGAGCCCGGTGACATCTGTTCCGAGGGCTGCCGGGTCGACGAGAGGGCGACGCCACTGCAGCCGGGCCAGCAGCGCCGGCCGGGTCGGCGCAGTCCCGGCCGGCAGGCCGGCGAGCTCGCCGAGCAGGCTCGCGCGCACCGCCCGGACCGCGGGCCGGTGGGCCTCGGGGCCGAGTGCGGCCACCGTGCCGCCCGCCGCGGCTGGGGTTCCCACGAGGTATGCCGCCCGCGGACTGTCCCACCAGGCCTGAGCGACAGCCGCCCAACGGGCGCCGGCCGATCGCCCCCGCCACCCATCGAACTCCGGCGTTGGCACGAACGCGGCGGTCAGTTCCCGGTCGTCGGCGATGAGACCGGCGGCCGTGGCGACCTCGACGAGCCAGGCGGCCTGCGGCACCTCAAGGTCGAGAGCCCGGGCCAGGGCGTTGAGCTCGCGCACCCCGAGCGCCCCGGAACGCAACACCCGGGGTGGGCTGGCCGTCCACAGGTCGCCGAGCAGGTCCAAGTGGTCGAGCAGGTCGCGGGCGCTCGCGCTCGCGACCCGGTCGACCGCCACCGGGTCGACCGATGCACAGTCCAGGTCCGGTGGGGTCAGCTGCGGCTGCCGGTGGATGCGCCCGCCGCGCAGGGCCAGGGCCACCTCGCGGACGAGCGCGACGTGTCCGATCCCGCTGGGGGCGCACAGGCCGTGGTCGACCAACCATGCGGCGCCCGCGTGGGCCGGGCCGGCCGGTGGCACGGCACCGATCGGCGGCCCCCACGTCAGGGTGTCGACGATGGCTCGGGCGGCCGGCGGGGCGTCGGCGAGCACCTCGGGAAGGCTCGCAGGGCTGGGCGGTGAGCTCGCGGCATACCGGGTGGGGACCTCCGCCGCGCCGATGCCGAGCCCGCCCGGGTGCGGTCCGATGATCTCGGCCAAGGCGCGGACCGGCCGGGGGCCTGCCGGCGACCACCAGAGCAGGGCCAGCTCCCAGAGGCGGTCGAGCGCGTCCCGGGGGTCGGCTCCGAGCAGCTCTGCCACATCCTCGGTGCGGACCGGATCGTCGGCCTCGGTGCCGGATGCGACGAGGACGGCTTCGACGGTCTGCAGCAGGCCGCGGTCGAGGCGTTCCAGCGCTCGGTGCACGCTGGTGCGCGTCGTCGCCCTGGCAGCCAGCGCGACGAGGTCGGCCGGTGCGGGCCGGGCCAGGTCGGGACGGGCGAGCAGCAGGGCGACCAACTGATCGTCGGTGCGTCGGCGGAGGTCGTCGGCCAGGCTCCGTGCGGTGGGGTGGGAGCTCGGTCCGTGCCGGCGAGTTGTCCGGCTCCGACCGGTGGGACGGGCCGCCTCGCCGGCTGGCACCCGTCCTCGTGTCATCCGCTCATCGTCGCACGGGTCGGTTTCGGCTCGGGCCTTGCCCGCCTCGGACCGGACTGCCATCGTCGGGGAATGGCATTCACGGGCTTCCCGCCGGCTGGGATCGACTTCTTCGCGCGACTCGAGGCCGACAACTCCAAGGCGTTCTGGACGGCCAACCGAGCCATCTGGGAGTCGGCCGCACAGGGACCCATGCTCGCTTTGCTCGACGAACTCGAGGACGAGTTCGGCCCGGCGGTGCCCTTCCGCCCCTATCGGGACGTGCGGTTCAGCGCCGACAAGTCCCCCTACAAGACCCACCTCGGTGCGGTGGCCGGCCCGTCGAAGGGCGTGGGCTGCTATGTCCAACTCAGCGCGGAGGGTCTGGCGGTGGGTGGCGGATTCCACTCACACGGTGCCAGCCAGACGGCGCGCTACCGGGCCGCCGTCGACGCCGCTGGCTCGGGGTCCGCCCTGGAGGCGATCGTGACCGGCCTGCGGAGCAAGGGCTTCGAGACCATGGGCGCCGGGGTCAAGACAGCACCGCGTGGGTTCGCGAAGGACCACCCTCGGATCGAGCGCTTGCGGATGGCCGAACTCATGGTCATCCGGCAGTTCGGCACCCCCGCCTGGCTGTCCACCCGCCGGGCCGCGAACGAGGTGGCCAAGGCCTGGCGCTTGGTCCGGCCGCTGAGTGACTGGGTCACCGAACACGTCGGCACCGACTAGGGCCGGCTGTCGGCGATTGTGTGGCCACATGTCCCACCGAGGGAGTTTCGGCCACACAATCAGCTCGATGCCCGGCCGCAGTGAATCGACTTGCCGCCCCCATTAGGCTTGGCCTCGCGCACAGGCGCGTGGGACGGCCGGACTTACCGGCCCTTGAGCATGAGGTGAGACGGTGCCTACTGGCAAGGTCAAGTGGTACGACGCGGAGAAGGGCTTCGGCTTCCTCTCCGACGACGGCGGCGGCGACGTCTTCCTGCACGCGAACGCACTTCCCGCCGGGGTGAGCACGCTCAAGGGCGGCACTCGCGTCGAGTTCGGGATTGTCGAGGGGCGCCGCGGTGCCCAGGCGCTGTCCGTCAAGGTCCTCGAACCGGCCCCGTCGGTCGCCGCGTCGCAGCGGGCCGCGCACCGCAAGCCGACCGAGGATATGGTCGTCATCGTCGAGGACCTCATCAAGCTGCTCGATCACACCTCCGAGTCCCTCCGCCGCGGCAAGTACCCGGACAAGAACCACGCCGGCAAGGTCGCCCAAGTCCTGCGCGCCGTGGCCGCCGACCTGGAGGCCTGATGAGCCACAAGACCGACTCGACGCTCGTCGGGGCGGTCGACCTGGCCCGCGAAGCCGCCGTCTCGATCGCCGAACCCGGCGCGGTCGGCGAGCACCTGGCCGTCGTCATGGACGGGGACCGGCTGGCGACCCACTACTTCGCGTGTGACCACACGGCATACCGGGGTTGGCGTTGGTCGGTGAGTGTGGCGCGCGCGCCACGGCAGAAGCACGCCACGGTCTGCGAGACCAACCTCGTGCCCGGTGACGAGGCCGTCCTGGCCCCCGAGTGGGTCCCGTATGCCGCCCGCATCGCCCCCGGTGACCTCGGCGCCGGCGACGTGCTGCCCTACCGGGCCGACGACCCGCTGCTGCAGGCCGGCTTCGAGGCCACCGGCGACGACGAGGTCGACCAACTCGCCATCGCCGAACTCGGGCTGGGCCGCAAGCGGGTCCTCTCACCCGAGGGTCGGGTCGCCGCCGCCGAACGCTGGTATGCCGGTACGCACGGCCCCCGCGCCGAGGTTGCCGAGAAGGCCACCGACCGGTGCGTCACCTGTGGCTATTACCTGCCGATGGCGGGAGCGCTGCGCCGGTCGTTCGGGGTGTGTGCCAACGAGTGGTCGCCCTCGGATGGCACCGTCGTCAGCCTTGACCACGGGTGCGGGGCGCATTCGGAGGTCGACGTCGAGGCGGCGTCGGCCGTGCCGGTGGGTCGGCCGATCCTCGACGAGTTCTCGGTCGAGGTCCTGCCGCGCGACTGACCCGGTCAACCGGTCGGTCGACCCGGACTCGGGCGGGTCAGCGAGACCCGGCGACGTTGCCCTTGCCGCGGCGCAGGTAGCCGTAGCCGATCAGCCCGACGGCCACTCCGGCAACGGCGCACCACGGCCACCAGGCTCGTTCTCCGGTGCGCAGAGCCGGCACCGCGAGGATGACGCCGAGAGCGATCAGCCAACCGACGAGGCCCAGCTCGACGATCCGGCGCATCGGGACGTCCAAGGCTCGCAACGGCTCCGGAGCGGCGGGCGCGGTCGGCTCGGACATGGCCGCAGCCTAACCCGGCTCGCCGGTCACGGCGCGAGGTGGATGCGTTCCTTGACGTGCTTGAGGTTGGTGACGAGTGCGAAGACCATGAGCGCGAGCATCGTCCAGGACGACCACTTGCCCAGCGACACGGTGACCCAGGCGCCGAGCTGGTCGGGATAGCGCCACACCCCGAAGAAGGTGCCGATGTTCTCGGCGACCCAGATGAAGAAGCCGACGAGGACGAAACCGAGCAGGAACGGCATACGCCGCTCGCGGTCCACCGGGGTGAAGCCGATGGAGCAGCGGGCGTAGAGCCCGAGAGCGACCGCGAGCAGGATCCACCGCAGGTCAGCCATCCAGTGGTGGGTGAACAGGTTGACATAGAGCGCCCCGGCCAGCGTGCCGGTGAGGGCGAACGGTGGGTGGTGGTACACCTGCAGGTCGAGCAGCCGCCAGGCCTGCATGACGTAGCTGCCGACGGCGGCATACATGAAGCCGGCAAAGAGCGGCACTCCGGCGACCTTCGTCAGCGCCGGATCGGGGTAGCTCCACGAAGGGGTGGGCAGCAAGGTGACCTTGTAAACCTCGAGCGCGAAGCCCGCGATGTGGAAGGCGAGGATCGCCTTGGCCTCGTCAAGAGTCTCGATTCGCGACCACAGGAGGAAGGCCTGCAACCCGAGCGCGATGATGAGCAGGAGGTCGTAGCGGGCCACCCCGCCGATCCCGGCCCGTGGCACGAGGAAGACGGCGAGGAAGAAGAGTCCGGCGAAGACGCAGGCCCGCGCCTCCTTGACCCCGAACCACCAGAATTCCCTGACGAAACGCCCGAATCTCGTTGTTTCAGGTTCAATCCGGGCGTTGGCCAGCCATCCGTCCAAGGGCGCGAAGGGTCCTCGCGTGGTCGGCATACCTTCACCGTATGCC
>CAZNLX010000132.1:0-5414 GCA_964573925.1 uncultured Intrasporangiaceae bacterium | reverse complement strand
ACTTCGCCATCGCCGACACCGGGACCCTCGTCGTCGTCGAGTCCGAGGGCAACGGCCGGATGTGCCTCACCCTGCCCGAGACGCTCATCTCGGTGGTCGGGATCGAGAAGGTGCTGCCCACCTGGGCGGACCTCGGAACCTTCATGCAACTGCTGCCGCGGTCCTCGACCGGGGAGCGGATGAACCCCTACACCTCGATGTGGACCGGGGTGCACCCCGGCGACGGGCCCCAAGAGGTCCACGTCGTGCTCATCGACAACGGCCGCTCGCACGTGCTCGCCGACCCGCTCGGGCGGCAGGCGCTACGGTGCATCCGCTGCTCGGCCTGTCTCAACGTCTGCCCGGTCTACGAACGGGCCGGCGGCCACGCCTACGGCTCGGTCTATCCGGGCCCGATCGGGTCGGTGCTCAATCCGCAGTTGCGCGGGACGAGCAGCCCGGTGGACCAGTCGTTGCCGTTCGCGTCGTCGCTGTGCGGGGCGTGCTTCGAGGCCTGCCCGATGCGCATCGACATCCCGTCGCTGCTGGTCCACCTGCGCGCCAAGGTCGTCGACACCAAGGGCCGCAACACCGCCGAGGGCCGGGCGATGGCCGCGATGGCCTGGATGTTCGGGGACTACCGACGGCTCGAAAAGGCCCAGAAGGCAGCCAAGCTCGGCGGCAAGCTGCTCAAGGGCCGGACCATCCACACGATCCCCGGCCCGTTCGGTCCCTGGACCAGCGCCCGGGACGTCCCCGAGTTGCCGACCCAGTCGTTCCGCGACTGGTGGGACGCTCGCTCGGCCGGTGCCCAGGAGGACCCGCGATGACGACGAGGAACGACAGCGCCCGCGCCGAGATCTTCGCCCGGGTGCGCGGCGCGGTGGCCGACATCTCGGCGCCCTTCGGGGCGCGCGGCGAGGCACCACGGGTCGAGCAGACCTCGCCCGGCCGGGACCACACCGTCGAACTCTTCGTGGAGAACGTCGTCGACTACAAGGCGACGGTCGTCCGCGTGCAACCCGGGGAGGAAGGGACGGCCATCGGCGAGGCGCTGAGCGGCGCCGCCTCGGTGGTCGTCCCGGCCGGTCTGGAACCGGCGTGGACCGCGGCCCTGCCGGAGGGCATCCGGGTGGTGTCCGACGACCACCTGAGCAACGGCGCGCTCGACGAGGTCGCCTCGGTGATCACCGCGGCGGCCGCCGGGGTGGCGACGACCGGGACGATCGTGCTCGACCACGGTCCCGACCAGGGGCGGCGTGCGCTGTCCCTCGTGCCGGACCTGCACGTCTGCGTGGTGCGCTCCTCGCAGGTCGTGCACGACGTGCCCGAGGCGGTCGCGCGGCTGCGGTCCGCGGTCGACCGGCAGGCCACCGCCGGTATGCCGCGTCCGCTCACCTGGATCTCCGGGCCGAGCGCGACGAGTGACATCGAGCTCGACCGGGTCGAGGGCGTGCACGGCCCCCGGACCCTGCACGTCGTCCTCATCGAGGACTGAGCGCCTCCCGGGCCACCGATGCGACGGGCCGGTCCTCCCCAGTGGGAGGGCCGGCCCGTCGCGCGCGTTCGGCGCCGGTCAACGGAAGGCGGAGACCCCGGTGAGAGCCTGGCCGATGACGAGCTGGTGGACCTCCGAGGTGCCCTCGTAGGTGAGCACCGACTCGAGGTTGTTCGCATGCCGCAATGGTGCGTAGTCGACGGTGATCCCGTTGGCCCCCAACAGGGTCCGGCACTCGCGGGCGATGGCAATGGCCTCCCGGACGCTGTTGAGCTTGCCCAGGCTCACCTGTTCGGGCCGCAGTGTCCCGGCGTCCTTGAGCCGGCCCAGGTGCAGCGCCAGGAGCATCCCCTTGCCCAGCTCCAAGGTCATGTCGGCGAGCTTGGTCTGGGTGATCTGGTAGCTGGCCAGCGACTTGTCGAAGATCTCCCGGCTGGCGACATAGTCCAGGGTCACCTCAAGGCAGTCCCGGGCCGCGCCGAGCGCCCCGAAGACGATCCCGAACCGGGCCTCGCTGAGGCAGGACAGCGGCCCGGACAGGCCCTTGGCCGAGGGCAGCATCGCCGAGGCGGGCAGGCGCACCCCGTCCATGACGAGCTCGGAGGTCACCGAGGCACGCAGCGACAGCTTGCCCTTGATGGCCGGGGCAGAGAAGCCGGGCGTGTCGGTCGGCACGACGAAACCACGGATGCCCTCATCGGTCTGCGCCCACACCACCGCGACATCGGCGACCGAGCCGTTGGTGATCCACATCTTCGTGCCGGTGAGCACCCAGTCCGCATCCGGGCCGGAACCGGAGCGGGCGGCATACGTGCGCATCCCGGCCGGGTTCGAGCCGAAGTCCGGTTCGGTGAGCCCGAAGCACCCGATCGCCTCGCCGGTGGCCATCCGCGGCAGCCAGGTCTGCTTCTGCTCCTCGCTGCCGAAGTGGTGGATGGCGAACATCGCCAGGGATCCCTGGACCGACACGAGGGAACGCACCCCGGAGTCGACCGCCTCGAGCTCCAGGCAGGCCAGCCCGTATGCCGTCGCGCTCGTCCCAGCGCAGCCGTAGCCGTCCAGGTGCATCCCGAGCAGGCCCAGCGCGCCGAGTTCACGGGCGAGCTCGCGCGCCGGGATGGTGCCCGAGTCGAACCATTCGGCGATGTGCGGGCGCACCTTGTCGGCCAGCACCGCCCGGACGGTGTCGCGGATGGTGCGGTCCTCGGTGTCGATGAGTGTGTCGGTCCCGAAGAGTCCGAGCGGGGTCTGGGGGCTGCGATCGGCCATCGTGGGCTCTCTCGTGAGGATCGGTGCCAGGGTCGTGCGGCGTTGGGGTCCAGGCTATTGCGACGGCCGGTATGCCGGGTGGCCGGGACCGCGCGAGGTCGAGCGTCGGCGGCGCGCCGGGCGCTCAGCTCATCGTGAGGCCACCGCTGACGCTGAGCGTCTGGCCGGTGATGAAGGCGGCCTCGTCGGAGGCGAAGAAGGCCACGGCATACGCGATGTCGGCCGGAGTGGCCAAGCGGCGCAACGGTATCGCTCGGGTGAGGCCCTCACGGAGCTTGGGGTTGTCCCCGCCCATCGACGCGAAGAGGGCGGTGTCGGTGGGTCCGGGGCAGACGACGTTGACGGTCACCTGGTGGCGGGCCATCTCCCGGGCGATCGTCTTGGAGAAGGCGATGATCGCCCCCTTGGCCCCCGAATAGACCGCCTCGCCGGACGATCCGACCCGGCCCGCGTCGGAGCCGAGGTTAACCACCCGGCCGGCGCCCTGGGCGGCCATGACCGGGAGCACCTCCCGGCAGGTGTTGAGCACCCCGACGTAGTTGATGTCGATGACCTTCTCCCAGAGGTCCGGTTCGCTCTCGACGAACGGGACGGCGCGGTCCCAACCGGCGTTGTTGACCAGGACGTCGATCCGCCCGTATGCCGCGTGCACGGCCGCGACCATTGCGGCGACGGACCCGCGGTCGGTGACGTCCACGGCATACGAGACGGCGGGGGAGCCTAGCGCCTCGGCGACCGAGGCGGCGGCCGCCGCGTCGATGTCGGTGACGACGACCATCGCCCCCTGGGCGGCGGCCACCTCGGCGATGGCGCGGCCGATGCCGGCGCCGGCGCCGGTGACGATGACGACCTTGTCCTGCAGGCGCATGGTGGGAGTCCTTTCGGGAGGGGTGCCGGGCGGCTGTCGGGGGTTGGCCCGCGGTCCGGTCAGGGGGCGAAGGCGCGGCCGAGCAGATGGCGCGAGATGACGAGCTGGGAGACCTGGGCGGTGCCGTCGCCGATCTCCAGGCCGATGACGTCGCGCAGCCGTTGACCGATGGGGGAGTCGCTGGAGTAGCCGACGTGCCCGAGGGTGAGCAGACACTGGTGGATGACCTCGGTGGCGAGCTTGGGTGCCCAGAACTTCGCCATGGCGGCCTCCGCGCTGTGTTCCTGGCCGGTGTCCTTGCGCCACAACGCCTCGAGGCAGATGTGCCGGGCCCCCTTGAGGTAGGTCGCACATTCGGCCAGCGGGAAGGCCACCCCCTGGAAGGTGCCGATCGGCTGCCCGAAGGCGACCCGGTCGCGCGACCACGCCAGGGCCTCGTCGAGCGAGGCCGCAGCGGCGCCGAGGCAGCCCAGGCCGATGATCGCCCGGGAGTAGTCGAAGCCCTGCATGACTGAGACGAAGCCCTCGCCCTCACCGCCGATGAGGTCGTCGTCGCCGACCGGGGTGCCGTCGAAGTGGATCGACGCGCGCCCGATCGCCCGGCCGCCGAGGTCGTCGAAACCTGCGCGGGTCACCGTGGGGTGGTGCAGGTCGACCCAGAAGGCGCTCACCCCACGCGCACCCGGACCGCCGGTGCGGGCCAGGACCACGGCGCGATCGGCCGCCATGCCGAGGGTGATCGAGGTCTTCTCGCCGTGCAGGGTCCAGCCGTCGCCGGTCCGAATCGCCTTGAGCTGCAGGGCGGCTGCGTCGGTGCCGTGCCCAGGTTCGGTGATGCAGATGCACGGCACGGTCGTCCCGTCGGCGATGCCGGGCAGCCAGGCGGCCTGCTGTTGAGGGGTGGCATTGCGGACGATGACGTCGCTGATGAGGGCCGTCGTGATGATGACGTAGGTCGCGTTGAAGTCCGCGCGGCCGACCTCCTCGGCGGCGATGCCCGCGATGACCGCGGTCGCCGCCTGACCGCCGAACTCCTCGGGGATCCGCAGACCGGTCAGCCCGACCGCCGCCATGTCCCGCGCCTGCTCGCGCCGGAAGGCCGCGGCCTTGTCGTCGGACTGGTAGTGCGGGGCAAGGGTCTTCGCGGCGAAGGCGCGGACGAAATCCCGGTATGCCGCCTGGTCCTCGTCGAGCGCGTAGTCCACGGCCGGCCCTCAGTGCCAGTTGACGTGCTGGTTGAAGTCGGGGGTGCGCTTCTCGGCGAAGGCCGCGGCGCCCTCCAGCCCCTCGGGGGAGGCGGTGAAGAGGTCCAGCGCCGACATGGCGAGATTGGACAGGCCCGCGTGGTGGTCGGTGTCGGCGTTGAAGGACTGCTTGAGGAATCGGATCGCCGTGGGGCTCTTCGTCGCGATCTCGGCTGCCCAGGCCCGCGCCTCGGTCATGAGGTCGGCGGCGGGGACGACCGTGTTGACGAGGTTCATCGCCAGGGCCTCCTGTGCGGAGTACATCCGGCACCAGAACCAGATCTCCCGCGCCTTCTTCTCGCCGACGACCCGGGCCAGGTATGCCGTCCCGAAGCCCGCGTCGAAGGAGCCCACCTTGGGCCCGGCCTGGCCGAAGCGGGCGGTGTCGGCCGCGATCGAGACGTCGCACAGGACGTGCAGGACGTGCCCGCCACCGACCGCGACACCGTTGACGGCGGCGATGACCGGCTTGGGGATGTCGCGGATGACCTTGTGCAGGGCGCCGATCTCGAACATCCCCGACTCGCTCGGGCCGTAGTCGCCGGTCTCGGCCCGC
>CAZNLX010000131.1:0-5488 GCA_964573925.1 uncultured Intrasporangiaceae bacterium | reverse complement strand
GCAAGCATCCTCGGCAAGGTCACCGCGGTCCTGCGCCGGATCTGAGCCCAACCTCGGCGACCAGCCGAGCCAGGGTGGGCGTCAGCGGGGCGTCAAGGCGGACCGACGCCTCCGCGTCCCCGCGGGTCGCACCGCGAGTCACCACCCCCACCGGTATGCCGCGCGCGGCCGCCCGCCGCACGAACCGGTAGCCCGACATCACCGCCAACGACGAGCCGAGGACCAGCACCGCCCGGCTGGCCTCCAGGGCCGCGAAACAGGCGTCCACCCGCTCCCGAGGAACGGACTCGCCGAAGAAGACCACATCCGGTTTGAGGGTGTCCGCGCCGCAGACGCCGCACCGTGGCGGCCGGAACGCATCCACGAGGTCGTCGGCCAGGACGATGTCTCCGTCCGGGCGAATCTGGCTGCTGACCCGCGAGCCGCCCGGCTCGGCCAGCACGTGGTCGGCGAACCCCGGGTTGGCCTCGCCCAACCGGTCCTGCACCACCGCCCGCGCGGTGCGATCCCCGCAGATGAGGCACACCACCTGTCCGAGCGAACCGTGCAGCTCGATCACCCGGTCCGAGCCGGCCCGCTGGTGCAGACCGTCGACGTTCTGGGTGACCAAGGCACGGACCAGCCCCAGCTCCTGCAGCGCCGTCACGGCGTGGTGCCCGTCATTGGGCTCCGCCGCCCGGAACCGCTGCCACCCGACGAAGGAGCGGGCCCAGTAGCGCCGGCGCGCCGAGCTCGAGCCGACGAACTCACCGAACTGCATGGGCATGACCCGGCGCACCCCGTCCCGGCCGCGGTAGTCCGGGATGCCTGAGTCCGTCGACAACCCGGCTCCGGTGAGAACGAAGACCTCCCCGCCCGCGACGAGCGCCGCGAGCGCGCCGAGCGCGTCCGGTGACGGCGCGGCATACGGCATCCCCGAAGTATGCCGCCCGCCTCCTCGCCACGATGCGCTCGCGGTTGCGTCCGTCCGGTGTGCGGAGCCGGTTCCGGGTCCGCGCCGCAGGTTCGCGACCTTCGCCATTAGCGGGCATCAATGGGGGCCCGATTGCGATAACCCGCGGTTATGATCAGGGCATGATCGACGCTGCGGGTCTGCGAGTGATGAAGGCGATCGCCGACGAAGGGAGCTTCACCGCCGCGGCGACCTCGCTCGGGTTCACCCAGCCGGCCATCTCGCAAATGGTCCGCCGCCTCGAGCAACGCACCGGCACGGCCCTGGTCGAGCGTCTCGGCCGCAACGTCCGGCTCACCGAAGCCGGCGAGGTGCTGGCCCGTCACGCCGTGACC
Organism: uncultured Intrasporangiaceae bacterium; assembly: GCA_964573925.1. Classification (GTDB taxonomy): domain Bacteria; phylum Actinomycetota; class Actinomycetes; order Actinomycetales; family Dermatophilaceae; genus Phosphoribacter. The sequence continues at coordinate 4,201 of CAZNLX010000131.1, read as the reverse complement.
GTGCTGGCCGCCCTCGACGCCGCCGAGGAGGAGGTCGCTGCCATCGCCGGACTGCGCTCCGGGCGGGTCCGGCTGATGGCCTTCCCCTCGTCGTCGGCCTCCCTCGTGCCGCGGGCCCTGGCCCTGCTCAAGCGGCGCTACCCCGAGGTGTCGGTGCGCTTCTCCGAGGGTGAACCGCCCGAGTCCCTGGCCGCGCTGCGCGCGGGTGACTGCGACCTGGCCGTGGCCTTCGCCTACGAGGGCACGGACGTCGGGCGCGGCGAGGACCTCGATCCGTTCGTCATCCGCCCGCTCATGGACGACGAGGTACGTCTGGCCATGCCGCCGGATCACCCGTTGGCGAACCGCTCGGTCGTCGACCTCGCGGATGTGGCGAGCGATTCGTGGATCGCCGGCTGCCCTCGCTGCCGGGGCCATCTGGTGTCCCTCGCCCACTCGGCGGGCTTCTCCCCCAACGTGGCCTTCGAGACCGAGGACTATGTCGCGGTGCTCGGGTTGGTGCGGGCGGGACTGGGTGTCGCGCTCGTCCCCGACCTCATTCTCGAAGCGGCCCACGAGGACGGCATCGTCGCCCGGCGGCTCTCCCCGCCGTCCCGTCGTCAAATCCATGCGGTGACGACCGAGGACCTCCAGCGGGTGCCGGCGGTCGCCGCAACCCTCGACGCCCTCGAGGAGAGCGCTCGCTCCCGCAGCACGGGCCAGCGCCCCGAGTGAGCGTCCACATGGCGGGCGGACTTGCATAATCATCCGTTATTTCTTCCATAATCCCGCCATGGATCTTCGCCCGGGCTTCCCATCCGTCGTCGACGAGGTCACCGTCCGGCTCGTCGCGGCCGTCGTCCTGGTCACCGGTGTGCTCGCGCTCGCCGCCGGCTGGTGGTGGCTGTACGCCGTTCTCGCGGTCGACTTCGTGCTCCGCAGCGTCTTCGGCCCGCAGCTGAGCCCGTTGGCTCAGCTCGTGCTGCGAATGGTGCGGCCCCGGCTGGCCCTCGCACCGCGTCCGACGCCGGGAGCACCCAAACGGTTCGCGGCGAGCATCGGCGCCGTGCTCACAACGCTGGCCACGGTGCTGACCGTCGTGCACGCGGCGACCGGCGGGGCGGCCTCCTCGGTCGGCTCGTCCGCGGCGACGACGATCTTCGCCATCGGCGCGATCATGGTCGTCTTTCCCGCCCTGGAGGCGGTGGCCGGCCTTTGCGTCGGGTGCGTGATCTTCGCCCAACTCATCAAGCTGGGCTGGGTTCCCGAGCGGGTCTGTCTCGAGTGTGCCGACATCACGGCCCGCACCCGCGAGAGCCTGTCCGCCTCCCAGCCAGCCTGACCTCTGCCGCCGCCCGGCGGCACCCTGGTCAGGGACCCCTCGCCGACACCAGCAGCGGACCGGAACTCGGGCGGCCGACGGCGACATCACCGTCCCAATCGGTCCGCAGCACCACGATCCCGCGGCGGTGCAGGTCCGCCAACGTCGAGGGTGCCGGGTGGCCGTAGTCGTTGCCTGCCCCGACGCTAATGACCCCGACCACTGGTCCCAGCAGGTCGAGCAAGGCAGGCTCGACGTTGGCCGACCCGTGGTGGGCGATCTTGACGACATCCACGGCCCAGGCGGCGAACTCGGGGTCGCGCCGAAGCGCACCGAGGACCGCCCTGGCCGCCTCCCGCTCGACATCGGCCAGCAACACGGCACGCAGCCCGTGCACCTCGGCGGTGAGCACCACCGAACCGTTGTTGGGCGCCGACCCCTCGCGCAGCAGCCGGGCCGGCCACCACACCCGCGCGGTGACCCCGAACCACTGCAGCCGATCCCCCGCATAGATCGTGCGGACCGGCACCCCGGCAGCCTCGCCGAGCCGACGCACCTCCCTGACCAGGAAGTCCGGATCCTCGACGGGGGACGCGAGGATCTCCGCAACCACGCGGCCGCGCAGGGCGCCCGCCAAACCCCCGACGTGGTCGGCGTGGAAGTGGGTGAGGATGACCGCGTCGAGAACCCCGACGCCGAGCCGGGTCAGGCACCCGTCGACCGCTGCCGAGTCGATGCCGGCGTCCACCAGGACACCGTGCCCCGGGGAGGTGGCCAGGACGAGGGCGTCACCTTGGCCGACATCGCAGGCCACCAGCGCCCAGCCGGTCATGGGCCAACCCACCGACCGGGTCGGCACCCAGAGCGACGCCGCGACGGCCAGCGCCACCACGGCCGCCAGGGGTCGTTGCCCAGCTCGGAAGCGCACCCATGGGCCGCAGAGGACAGCCAGGGCGCTGACCCCGGCGAGCAGCAGAGCCCCCGGCGGTCCCGCCGGCCAGGGCAGCGTGCCCCACGGCATACCGGCTGCCGTTCTGGCGATCCACGCGATCGCCAACGCGGGCAACGCCGCCGCCCACCCCAGCCAGGCCGCCGCGTCGATCCAGACGACGGCCACCAACGCGGTGACCACCCCGGTGATCGTCGCCGGGGCTACGAAGGGATCGGCGGCGACGTTGGCCGGAACCGCGACGATCGACACGCTGGACTGCAGCAGCACGACCACGGGCGCGCACATCACGTGCGCCGCGAGCGGCACGGCCAGGTACGGACCGGCCCAGCGCAGCGGCCCAGGGAGCAGCCGGCCCAGCCGCCGTCCCCATTCCGGGACGAAGACGAGCAGCCCCAGGGTCGCCAGCACCGACAGCGCGAAGCCGTAGGACCGCGCCAGCCACGGATCCCAACACAGCAGGACGACCACGGCAGCGGCCAGCGCCGGAACGCCCACCCGTTGTCTGGACACACTCAACCCGGCCAGACCCACCGCGCCCATGACGGCAGCCCGCACGACGCTGGGCTCGGGTCGGGCGAGCACGACGAAGCCCACCAGGACGACGAGGGCCACGACCGGCCGCCAGCGACGCCGCACCCCCAGCCAACGGGCGGCGCCCAGCGCCGCGCCCAGGACGATCGCCACGTTAGAACCCGAAACGGCCGACAAGTGCGACATGCCGGCCACCGTCATGGCGTCGGCCAGGTCACGTGGAGTCGAGGAGGTGTCCCCGACGACGAGCGCCGGGATCAGGCCGGCCGCGTCCGGGGGCAGCCGGGCCATGGCCGCACGGAATCGCTCCCGCACGTATGCCGCCCACCTCGCCACGAGGGGGGCTTCGACGAGCAGCTCGGGCGGCCCCGAGGCGCGAAGGACGGCGACCACCTCCTCTCCGGGGGCTGCCGGGGCGAGCCGACCGCGGGCCCGGATCTGCTCCTGCCACTGCACCTGGGCCCAGCTCACGTCACCGACGAGCAGGATCGGAGCGGCCGACGAACTGTGGAATCCACGCCCGGTCAGGGTGGTCAGCCGTGCCCGGAGCACGACCTGTTCGCCCTCCCCGAGCTGGTCGGCCCGGGCCGAGACCCGACGGGGATCGGTCTCGACCACGGCTTCGACGAGCACGCTGGAGCGTTGCTCGGCGAGGGCACCGATCGTGCCTGCGGTGCGGACCGCGTCGTGCCCGGCCAGGCAGGCCGTGGCGAGTGCGACCGCCGACGCGGCGAGCCCGAGCACCGGCCCCGCCGCCCACCGGCGCGAAACTGCCGGACGCCGCCGCGCCCAGCCCCGCCGATCGGTCGCACGGCCCCGTCCGAACACCGAGGTGGCGGCAACGAGGACAGCAACTGCCGCGACCGCCAGCACCGCCCACTGGGGTGCACCCGCCCAGAGCAGCACCACGTCGACGACCCAGCAGCTCAGTGCGGGCACCATCAGCCTTAGGTCGAGGACCCGCGCCGGGCCGTCGGTGCCGCGGGGGGATGCCCGGTTCCCAGCGGCGGGGTCCGGGTCCAACGCGGCGCTCACACCGTCACCTTCGGGGTGAGTTGCGCCAGGAGCTTGTCGCCGATGCCGCTCACCTCGCCCAGTTCGTCGACGGTGCTGAACCGACCGTGTTCGGCGCGCCAGTCGAGGATCCGTTGGGCAAGCACCGGACCTACTCCCGGCAGGGTGTCCAGGGTCGCGGCATCGGCGGTGTTGAGATTGACCGGCCCGGCCCCACCCGGGGAGCCCCCTCCCGGGCCGCCGGCCGCCGCCCCGGTTCCCGGCAGCAGTGGCTCGTCCGGTTCCGGGACGTGCACTTGTTCCCCGTCGGCGACCACCCGGGCGAGGTTCACCCGTTCGATGTCGGCGCCGGGCAGCGGCCCGCCGGCCGCGAGCACGGCGTCGACGACGCGGGCGCCCTCGGG